>DYHU01000511.1 GCA_020724025.1 Syntrophorhabdus sp.
ATATCTCCCCAAAGTTCTTTGCGACAAGGAATCCTTGAAACAGGTTTTTTTCAACCTTTTTATAAATTCGAAAGAGGCGATGCCCAAGGGGGGGGTGATCTCCATTATCACAAAGTATAACTCCCGAGACCAAACGGTCGAAATTATCATTAAAGATACAGGCAAGGGTATTGGGAAAAAATATATGCCAAATATTTTCAATCCATACTTTACAACCAAAGAAAAGGGGACGGGATTAGGGCTCTCTATTGTGCATCGCATCATCACCGACCACCATGGCAAGATCCTTCCCGAGAGTAAAGAAGGAAAAGGGACAAAAATGACCATCACCCTTCCAATCCAATCAACAAATTTAGGGTCTCAAGGCTTTAGGAGAGAAAATGAACAAGATTCTTGTCGTGGATGATGAAAGGGATATGAGGTGGGTTCTATCCAATTTCTTAAAGGAGGATGGATACACCATCTACGAAGCCGAAGATTGTGGGCATGCGTTGAATTTTTTAAAAAAAGATTCACCACCAGATTTAATCTTATTAGACCTCCGAATACCCGGAGAAATGGACGGTATAGATTTGCTCAAAGAAATCAAGAAGACTATGCCAGAAATTCAGGTCATTATATTGACGGCTTATGGGAATATCGGATCTGCTGTTGAAGCGATCAAACTGGGAGCCTATGATTACCTCGCCAAGCCTTTTGAGAACGAACGGTTGCGTCTCACGATTAAAAGGGCGCTGGAAAGCCAGAAATTAGCCCAAGAGGTCATTCAACTGAAAACCGAGTTAAAGAAGGAGTTCGATTTAGAATCGATCATGGGAAGCAGTCCGGAGATCAAAAATATTTTCGGACGGATTAACAAAGTGGCATGCACCAATTTTACTGTCCTGATCGAAGGCGAAAGCGGAACCGGAAAGGAGATCGCCGCCAATGCAATCCATAGGGCAAGTTCAAGGCGTGAGTGCCCATTCGTAGCGGTCGATTGTGGGGCCATTCCTGATACATTGATTGAGAGCGAGCTTTTCGGGTATGAAAAAGGTGCCTTTACAGGAGCTGATAGAGAGAAAAAAGGCCAATTTGAACTCGCCAACAATGGGACGATCTTTTTAGACGAAATAGGCAATCTACCCTACCATGTCCAAAATAAACTCCTACGAATGATCCAGGAAAGAAAGATTCAGAAGCTGGGAGGAAAGCAACCCTTTCCCATCGATGTTCGAATCATCGTTGCCTCCAATATTCCTCTGGCAAAATTAGAAGCAGAAGAAAAATTACGGTCCGATCTCTACTACCGGTTGAACGAATTCAAAATCGAGTTACCGCCATTAAGGAAAAGAATAGAAGACATACCCTTTCTTGCAAAAAAATTTATCGAAGAAGGAAACATGGAACTACAGAAAAACGTTAAAGGCCTTCAAAAAGATTCATTAACAATGCTCATCAACCATCATTGGCCAGGCAATGTCAGGGAGTTAAAGAATGTCATCAAGAGAGCCGTTCTCCTCGCAGAAAATATGATCGAACCCTCTCACCTGATCTTTGACAACGCCACCTCTCTTAATCAACCCATCATACACGAGGAAAAAATAACAGAGGGGATGTCCTTAAAGGAGGTAACAAAGAAAGCGGTTTATTTAGCTGAAAAGGAGGCAATCGAACGGGCCCTCAACATGAGTTCAGGCAATAAGAGTAAGGCTGCAAAGATCCTAAGAGTTGATTATAAAACTCTCCTCTCCAAGACCAAGGATTATAATATAAGATATGGAATCGATTGTATGGAAAGCGTTCCATAGATTATGGAAATCTTTCCCTAACCCTTCTCAAAATCCAGAAGCATCAACTTTCCTTAATCCTCTATATTTATATGTAAAATCCTTCGTTTAAGAAAAAGAAGAATAATCCCTTCTTCATGGCACACCTTTTGCTAAAT
>DYHU01000512.1 GCA_020724025.1 Syntrophorhabdus sp.
GCCGAAACGGATTGCCTTCATGCAGTGTATTGGATCCCGAGACCATGAAAGAGACTATTGCTCCTTCGTCTGCTGTATGTATGCCACCAAGGAGGCTATCATCGCAAAGGAACATGTAGGAGAAGGCCTCGATTGCGACATCTTCTTCATGGATATACGCGCCTTCGGTAAAGGATTCGAGGCTTACTACGAAAGGGCAAAGGAACTCGGTGTCAATTATATCCGTTGCCGTCCCGCCTCCGTGGAGGAAATTCCTGAAAGCAAGAACCTCTTAATTAAGTACCTCGTGGAGGATGAAAAGAAGGTCTCCCGTGAATACGACATGGTCGTCCTTTCTACGGGTGTCGACCCCCCCCATTCTGCGATCAAGATTGGAAAAACTTTCGGGATTGCCTTGAATAGGTTTAATTTCTGCCAGACCTCGATTTTTAAACCGGCAGAATCTATCCACGAGGGGGTCTACGTGGCTGGGCCCTTCACGGAGCCCAAGGACATTCCAGAAACTGTGATGCAAGCATCGGCCGCGGCCTCAAAGGTGCTCTCCCTGTTGAAGGAGACAAGGGGCAGTCTCATCGTCCAGAAAGAATATCCTCCCGAGCGGGATATCGCCGGCGAAGAACCCAGGGTGGGTGTATTCGTCTGCCACTGAGGGTCGAACATCGCGGGCTTCGTGAAAGTCCTTGATGTCGTTGAGTACGCGAAAACCCTACCCAACGTCGTTTATGCCGAGAACAATCTCTACACCTGCTCGAACGATACTCAGGAAAGGATCAAGGAGAAGATCAAGGAACATCAATTGAACCGTGTCGTCGTGGCTTCCTGCACACCCAGAACTCATGAACCTCTCTTCCGAAATACCATCCGGGAGGGGGGTTTGAACCCCTACCTCTTTGAGATGGCGAATATCAGAGACCAGTGTTCCTGGGTGCACATGGATGAATTTGAAAAGGCGACGATCAAGTCAAGGGACCTCGTCCGAATGGCGGTGGCGAAGGCTCGATTGCTCGAGCCCCTTCAGAAGATTTCTGTTCCAATCGTGAAGTCGGCTCTTGTCATCGGCGGCGGCCTTTCCGGGATGACCTCCGGCCTCGAAATCGCCAATCAAGGATTCGATGTCTACTTGGTGGAACGGGAAAAGGAGATTGGTGGCAACCTCAGGCACATTCATTACCTGCTCGGCGGAGAAAAACCTCAGCAGGAACTCAAGGCCCTGATAGCAAAGGTGAAAGAGAACGACAGAATCCATCTTTTCACGGAAGCGAAGATTGAAACGATTGAGGGCTCCATCGGGAACTTTAAAACAAAGATCGCCATCAATGGAGATTCGAGGGAAATCGAGCACGGCGCTGTCATCGTCGCCACCGGCGCAAAGGAATACAAACCCACCGAGTATCTCTATGGGCAGTATGAACGGGTTCTCACCCAAATCGAATTGGAGCAACGGTTAGTGGCAGGGGATGGGTTATTGAAGTCCATTGGCGGAAATTCGAGGACGGTGGTCATGATTCAGTGCGTGGGCTCCCGTGATGATGAAAGGCCCTACTGCTCGAGACTGTGTTGTACTCATGCGGTAAAAAATGCCTTGAAGTTAAAGGAGCTCTCCCCCATAACAAATGTCTATGTGCTCTACCGGGACATCCGGACGTACGGATTCAAAGAGAGCTATTACACGGAAGCGAGAGAGAAAGGCGTGGTCTTCATCCGATATGACAAAGACCAGAAGCCAAGGGTCTCTAAGAACCACGATGGATTGATGGTGGATGTCTTCGATCAAACGCTGGGGATTCCCGTGAAGATCGCAGCCGATCTTGTCGTTCTCTCGACAGGGGTCGTTCCTCATGAGGATAATAAGACGATTGCTCAGCTCTTGAAAGTCCCCATCAACAGCGAGGGGTTCTTCCTCGAGGCCCATATGAAACTGCG
>DYHU01000103.1 GCA_020724025.1 Syntrophorhabdus sp.
TCCTCGGATGCACCTACACGCTCATCGCCATCGGATTCAACCTCTTTTTCGGCGCACTCAATGTGGTCCACTTTTCCCATGGAGATGTCTGTATCCTCGGAGCCTTTATGACCCTCATTCTTTATGGGCTGGCCAAGCTCCTTGGACTTCTGGCCTTCATCCCGGGAGTTTTCTTCGTTCCCCTGTTGATCCTCATGGCCATGGTCGTCACAGGACTGATCGGGACCTTTTTTGAGAGGGTCGTCATCAGACCCTTCCGTTATGCCCCTTTGCTGATGGTCCTGGTGGCGACGGTAGCTCTGGGAATGGTCGTCCGTGAAACCGTGAGGCTCTCCTTTCCCCATGGAAGCAATCCTCAGATCTTCCCGAGGATTTTACCCCAGACCAGTTTTCACTGGGGAAAGGTTCTCATCCGGTTCGATAACTTAATCATTTTTGGAACGACGATCTTTCTCATCTCCATGATGTTTCTCTTCATCAAGAGGACGAAAACGGGAGCCGCGATCCGGGCGGTCTCCCAGGACGCGGAGGCCGCCACAATGATGGGGATCAACATCGATCGCACGGTAGCCGTCACTTTTCTCATCGGGTCAGCCCTGGGGGCCGTGGCCGGAATTCTCATCGGAGCTTACAATAACATCATCCGGTTCGATATGGGATTGATGGGGGGAGTGAAAGGTTTTTCCGCGGCCGTAGTCGGCGGCCTGGGCAATGTCTATGGGGCCATTATCGGAGGGTTGATCCTGGGATTCGTTGAGACGATGGCCGCAGCCTTCATCCCCGGGGGGACGCCTTACACCGATGTCTTTGCCTTTCTGGTGGTCATCTTCTTTCTAATTTTCAAGCCTTCCGGCATCCTGGGCGAAAAGGTGTATGAAAAGGTTTGATCATCTCATCAGAGCCGCATCCTTACGGTTGCGTCGAATCATTCGGGAGAATTTACGGTGATGACACCGCAAAACATTTTTAAAGGGATCATTCTCTTAACCGTGGAGACAGCGTTCTTCAGCCTGTTTGTAGCTTTCATGCTGACCCATGAGACAGTGAAGATCATCGCATTCATCCTCTTCTTCGTTCTTCTGGGAGTTCTGCTCAAAAAATGGGAGAAGACCAACCACGCCCTTCTAAGCCTCTTTAAGGAGATGAAGGTCCTGGCGGGGATCTGGTTTGTGCTCCTGCTGCTCACGATTCCATTTCTTTTTCAGAAAAGCCCCTACCTCATCCATATCTGTGTGATGGCAGGGCTTTATGCCATCCTGGCCATTGGCCTCAATTTTCAACTGGGGAGCACCAATGTGGTCAACTTTGCCACAGCCGCCTCCTATGGGATCGGGGCTTATGCCTCAGCCCTCCTGGCCGTCCATTACGGCGTCACTTTTTGGCTGGGAGTGGTTATCGGCGGAAGCCTGGCCTCACTTTTCGGTCTTCTTCTGGGCATCCCCTGCATGAAGACGAAGGATTACTACCTCTCCCTAGTGACGATCGCCCTTGGATTGATCGTCTATATCCTCCTCATCAATTTTTCATGGACAGGAGGGCCCAATGGGATTCCCAACATCCCTCCTCCCACTCTTTTCGGCCACTCTTTCAGAGACCCCGTCATCCTCATCGGGTTTGAACTGCCCTTTCAATCGAACTACTATTATCTCATCTTCGTTCTGGTAGGAGGGTCCCTCCTGGTGGCCCAGCGGCTTCATCATTCCCGTGTCGGTTTAACCTGGAATGCAATCCGGGAAGACGAGATCGCCGCACGATGCCAGGGGATCGATGTCACCTGGTATAAGATACTGGCTTTCTGCATCGATGCTTTTTTCGGCGGGGTAGCCGGGACGGCCTACTCCCACTATATCGGCTTTATCTCACCGGAGAATTTTGCCTTCATCGTCTCGGTGGTGGTCGTGACGATGGTGATCTTGGGAGGCATGGACAATGTTTTTGGTGTGATCATCGGTGCCATCCTGCTCACTATTCTGCCTGAAAAGTTCCGGGCGTTTGAAGATTTCCGAATCCTCATCTATGGGGTCATCATTGTAATGATGTTGATATTTCGGCCGCAGGGCCTGTTTCCTCAAAAGTTGCGGATCTATCAGACGTGAAGTTCTCTTAAATCTCGTTGGAGACAGATTCTAAATCTTGTCCCCAACGGAAGATATTTTAATTGGCGGAGGTCGTCGGTGCCCTTATTAGAGACAGAAAAATTGACCATCCTTTTCGGAGGACTGGCAGCGGTGAACGAAGTCGATTTTCACATCGAGGCAGGAGAAACCGTCGGGCTGATCGGTCCGAATGGGTCTGGCAAGACCACTTTTTTCAACCTCCTCACCGGCATTTATAAACCCACAGGCGGGGAGGTCCAGTATCAGGGAAAGAGTATTGTAGGGTTTCCGGCTTTTAAAATTGCCAAACAGGGAATCGCACGCACCTTTCAGAACAACCGGCTCTTTCTCAATCTAAGTGTTCTCGATAATGTTCTGGTCGGAATGCATTCGCATCAGGACTCCAATTGGTTCGACGCCATTTTTAGAAGAAGGTATGTGGAGGAGGAGGTCCGGAAAGGAGTGGAGAAGGGGCTGGAACTTCTCAGCCAGTTCAGCGATGAACTGGTGAAGGACTGTTATAAGCCAGCGGCCGACCTTCCTCAAGCAGACAGAAGAAAAGTCGAGATCTGCCGGGCGCTGGCTTCGGAACCGAAGCTCCTGCTTTTAGACGAACCCTCTGCCGGGATGTCCCCTGACGAGACCGAAGACCTGATGGAGGACATCCGGAGGGTTAAAACGAAGATAGAGGGAATCGGGATTATCATCATTGAGCACGACATGGCCGTGATCAATGAGGTGGCGCAGAAGGTGGTCGTCCTCAACTATGGCCGGAAGATCGCAGAGGGAACCTTTGGAGAAATTTCCAGCAACGAATTGGTTCTGGAAGCCTATTTAGGAAGGGAAGAGAAGGATGCTCAAGCTTGAGAATGTTTCAACCCAATACGGAGAGGTTCCCATGCTCCGGAAGGTGAGCATGGAGATTGAGAAAGGAGAGCTGGTCTGCCTTCTCGGGAGCAATGGAGCGGGTAAGACCACCACCATGAAGACGATCCTGAGACTGGTTCCTCTGGTCGAAGGTTCCATCCTTTTTGAGGGAAGATCGCTTCACGCATGGAAGACCTATCAGGTAGTTGGTGCAGGGATCAGCGTGGTCCCGGAGGGAAGAAGGCTCTTTCCGAAGATGACGGTTTTTGAGAATCTGAAGGTGGGGGCATTTTCGGAGATGAATGAGGAGGAGGTTGTTAAAAGGCTGGAGATAGTCTTTCAACTATTTCCCCGTCTCAAGGAGAGGCTCCAGCAACTGGCAGGGACTCTGAGCGGTGGCGAGCAGGGAATGGTGGCGATCGGCAGGGGGATGATGGGAAGTCCGAAAATCCTCCTTCTGGATGAACCATCCCTGGGCCTTGCTCCGGTGCTGGTGGAGGAATTTTTCAAAGCGATCAAGAAGATCAACGGACAGGGGACGACAATTCTCCTCATTGAGCAGAATGCCAAGAAGGCGCTATCCATCGCCTCCAAGGGTTATGTCCTTCAGAAAGGTGAGATCGTTGTGAAAGGTAGTCAAAAGGAACTCTTTGCAAGTGACATTATAAAGAAGGCCTATCTGAAAGGGTAGGGAGTATCTTAGGTTAGAAATATATGGATTACTTTCAGCCCCCAAATATCAACGAAGCTCTTCGTTTGATGAAAAAATGGAAGGGGAGAGCCAGGCTCATTGCGGGGGGGACGAATGTGATCCCGGATATAAGAGAAAAGGTCTTAAGATCTAATCGGTCAATACCTTAATTGATAATAGCCATTTAAACAATCATTCATATATGAAAGAGAAAAAGATCAGAAAATGAGAATAAGAGATTTAGTTAGTAGTCTGTTCTTCCTTTTCATGGGAGTTTTGTTTTTGATCGGATCTTTCAGCTATTCAATATGGGATCGGTATGGTCCGGGGCCGGGTCTCTTCCCTCTTCTGTTAGGAAGTATTTTTTCAATGCTGAGTTTCATTCTCTTCCTGGCAAGCAACCTCAGAAAAGAGCATCAAGAGGATGAGCTCAAGGAATCCGACTCGATGAAATTTTCTGTCATCAATAAAACCCTCATCTTCCTCTGCTTCCTTTTGGGTTTTTATTTTCTTTTCGACCGACTTGGTTTTTTGTTAACCATTTTCTCTTTTATGATTGGCACATTGATTTTATTTGCTAAAAGATCAATGAAATTATCCCTCTCTGTTTCTGTCCTCACATCTCTATTGATCTATTTCATCTTTGTGAGGTTGCTGGGTGTTCAACTTCCAGGGGGTATTTTAGAGAATGTATTCCGATTCTATTAGAGGCAGTTGAGAAATGGTAGATAACATCATCCTCGGATTTTCAGCCTCTTTGGCACCTATAAACCTTCTTTACTGCCTCTTAGGTGTCACATTAGGGACTATCGTAGGAATATTGCCTGGATTAGGGCCGGTTTCATCGATTGCCCTACTTCTCCCTTTAACCTATAAAACGAACCTTCTATCGGCTGTGATCATGCTTTCCGGCATTTATTATGGTGTCCAGTATGGAGGAACCATCACCTCAGTATTAATGAAAATCCCGGGGGAAGCATCAGCAGTTGTTACCTGCATCGATGGGTATCAAATGGCAAAAAAAGGAAGGGCCGGGGCAGCCCTGGGAATTGCTGCATTTGGGTCATTTATTGCAGGTACGTTTGGAATCATTATGCTCATGTTTTTGGCTCCTCCCCTTGCGAAGATAGCTTTATTGATGGGCCCCCCGGAATATATGGCTTTAATGATTACAGGTCTGTCCCTGGTCGTTTATCTTTCTAGCAAGTCGATGATAAAGTCGTTGATGATGGGAGTTTTAGGCCTTCTTCTTGGGACCATCGGTATGGATCCTATTTCAGGGCAAATACGTTTTGGAATGGGTATTAAAAATTTGATGGATGGTGTTGATTTAGCACCAATGGCAATGGGACTCTTTGGTTTGGCAGAAGTATTCACCCTAATTGAGAGCAAAGAAGGATCGAGTGAATTTCTCGAAGTCAAAACGAAATTGAGAGAGATCCTTCCCAACCGAAAGGATTGGAGAGACTCCTTCTTCCCTATCACCAGAGGCTCCATTTTCGGATTCCTCATGGGTATTTTACCCGGAGGCGGTGCAGTGATGGCCTCCTTTGTCTCTTATGCAATGGAAAAAAGGCTTTCGAAACATCCTGAAAAATTTGGCACGGGTGCCATTGAAGGAGTTGCTGGGCCCGAGTCATCGAACAATTCAGCAGCGATTGGAGCCTTTGTTCCTCTGCTCACCCTCGGAATTCCATCCAATGTCGTGATGGCCCTTCTCATCGGAGCTTTCATGATTCACGGTGTGAATCCAGGTCCTCTCCTTTTAAGGGATAACCCTGTTCTTTTCTGGGGAATCATCACCAGCATGTATATTGGCAATTTTTTATTGCTCATACAAAATGTTCCTTTGATTGGACTATTTGTTAAAATTCTCAAAGTCCCCCCTAAAATTATGGCTCCACTGATTACGGTGATCTGTTTTATCGGTGCTTATAGCATTAACAATAATGTTTCAGGGATCTTAATCGTCATTATCTTTGGCACGATGGGTTATTTAATGTGTAAGTTTAGGTACGACCCAGCACCGCTTATTCTTGCCTTTGTCCTCGGCCCCTTAATGGAAGATGCTCTGAGACAATCTATGATGCTCTTCAGGGGGGATGTTTTAAAAATATTTCAAAGACCCATTGCGACGGCCTTTTTAGGGATAGCCTTTTTTCTATTTTTTTCTCCCTTGATCACGAAACTATTTAGGCTACGTTTTTCAAAGCCTACTTTTATTGATGACAATACGTAGGGATAAAACGATAAGGCCGATTATTTAAAGGGGAATAGAGGATGAAAATCAATGATGCAAAGAAACCTATTGAAACCGATGTTCTGGTGATTGGGAGCGGAATGGCAGGCCTGAGAGCTGCGATTGAAGCAAGAAGGGCAGGGCTGAATGTCCTGCTCGTCGATAAGAGTCTTCTTGGCAGGGCGTCAAGTTCAATTTATGCGGGCGGCCTTGGGTTGGAAATCCTCCCGAAACATCTTCCCTACCACGGGGCAACTAAAAAGAAGTTTGCCGATTACTTCAACGGAACGATTGAACAGGTCTTCAAAAAGATGTTGCAGGAGGGCGTTTCCATCGGCTGGGGTTATCCTTATATTGACAATCAAAGAATTCTCATGACGGTGGCCTGCGATTACAAATTGAGACAGGAAGAACTTCGGGACTTCGGAGTGGAGGATCCTTATTCCCAGCATTTCATTGGCCGACCGGTTTCCATGGGCGTTCCCATTATTCTTCCGATGATTGACCACTTAAAGAAGATCGGCGGAAAAACAATGGAAAGAATGGTGATAACCGATCTCATCCGGCAGGGAGATCGGATCATCGGAGCCATCGGTTTTGAGATGGGGCGAAAGAGATGGGTTGTCATTTTGGCTAAAGCCACCATTATCGCTACAGGGGGATCGGCCCAGGTTTATAAGAGAACCTATTCTCCTACCAGGATTACGGGCGATGGATATGCTATAGCTTACCGGGCAGGAGCGGAATTGTGGGAGATGGAGATGGTCGGGTTTTGTAACTGGACGATTGCAGAGCCGAAATGCCCTCAATGGTGGATTCCCTTTTCATACGGAAGAGTGTCAGGAAAACTGAGGAATGCCCTGGGCGAACCTTTTTTTGAGAATTATGCGAAAGAGGAGGGCTGGCTCGGCCCCAAGGCAACATTAAATGACAATGATGTGATGGATAAGCGGTACGGGAAACCACTGACCGAGATGGACCACTATTTCTGGAGAGCCTGTTCTATGGAGATACGGGAGGGCCGGGGGGAAAATGGAGCCGTCCTCCTGGATTTAAGGAATGTTCCTGAGGAGCGATGGTATTATGAAAATGACGGAATTACGGCATTAAATGAGATGAGGAATTTCGATTGGAAGATGAACCCTCTCCACATCGCTCCCGCTGCTGAAAAACAAGCAGGTGGGATTTATACCGATGAATATTTTAAAACAAGTTTAGAAGGACTTTATGCCGCAGGAGAAGCAGGACCAGGATGCTCCATGCCGTTCTGCATTGTGTCCGGGGCCTGCTCCGGAAGGTATGCGGCTTGGTACGCAAGAGAGGCTGCCCCCGTTCAATTGAGAGAAGAAGAGATCAAATGGATTGAAAAAAAACAAGAGGAGGCGAAAAAACTTTTGAGTTCGGAATCGAGCAGGATGGGGGATCCCAGGGATATTAAAAAGGACATTAAGGAGATAATGTGGACCAATGTTGGACCATTACGGACTGAGGCTGAATTGAGCAAGGGGTTTCAGGAATTGGATCGGATTGAAAAGGAACGGCTTCCTAAGTTATTTGCAAGAGATATGAGAAACCTCCGGGAAGCCTACGAAGTGATCAACATGGTAACGGTTTCTAAGATGATCACCGAATCAGCACGATATCGAACTGAAAGCCGGGGATTGCTTCAGCGGTTGGATTTTCCCAAAGAGGATAATGCCAACTGGCTTAAGAATGTCTTTCTCAATGTTTCAGAGGGGAAGATGCATTTATTCACGCGGCCTGTCCATCTAATATGGGAAAAGCCAGAATAACGAATAAGAGGAATGGACGATGCTCAATTTCAAGTATGAAATAGACGAAGATAAATGTACCGGGTGTGAGAAATGTGCGGAAGTATGCCCAACACTGGCGATAGATTTCAACGGAGAGAAGAAAAAGGCTTTCGTTTTGGAAATCGCTCAATGCATTGTTTGCCACCAGTGTCTGGAAGTCTGTCCAGTTGACGCAATCAGGATGGAAGGGGGGCTATGGCAGGAAGATATCAGGATACCGAACGAAAAATGAAAGGAGGATTATTTATGAAAAGGCAAGGTTCTATTTTATTATTCGGGATAGGTTTTATTTTTGTGTTGACCTTTTTAGCAGGGGCGAGTTTAGGCCAAGAGACGAAGTACCCCAACAAACCCATTCAGGTTATTATTCCATATGGGCCTGGGGGGACACATGATATTGCCGCTCGAATCGTAGATGGGCAGCTCCAAGAAATTCTGAAAGTCCCGATTGTTCATGTTAACAAGCCAGGTGGGGGGGGCGTCATTGGAGCAGCCTTTGCCAAAGAGCAGAAACCCGATGGTTATACGGTTCTCTACGGCGGTTTAACGGTTGTTGTTGAACTTCCCATAGTAACACCTAATTGCCCTTACAAAACAGAAGATTTCATTCCCATTGCTCGAGTGACCTATGGGGCTCTTGTCCTGTCTGTCAAAAAGGATTCTCCTTTGAATAGTCTCGAGGAATTTATTAAAGCGGCGAAGAAAGACCCTGGCAAAATTTCCCTTGGAATCCCTGGGATCGGGACCTCCCAGCATCTGGTAGCAAAACTCTTTGAAACAGAGGCAAAGATTGAATTGAATGTAATCCCTTTCAAAGGGGATGGACCTGCTATCACAGCCCTTTTAGGAGGCCATGTTCAAGCGGTGATGACGGGAATCACCTCCATTACTCCTCATCTTAAATCGGGTGAAGTGAACACAATCGCTTCCAGTGGACTCGACCGCCATGCAGTATTTAAGGATGTTCCTTTATTCAAAGAAAAAGGACTTCCAGAGGTTGCTATCTATAGTTGGACCGGGCCTTTCGTTCCTGCTGGAACTCCGACTCCAGTTGCTAAAGTTTTAAGCGATGCATATCGGGATGCGGCCAATCATCCATCGATTGTCTCACTTCTCGAAAAATCAGGCACCACGCCAGGCTATCTCAGCTCAGATGAGGTTAAAAGTCTTGTTCCAAGTGAGTATAACAAAATTTACAGAGCAGCGAAGGCCGCTGGCCTTATCAAATAGGGGAACATGGAATACTTTTCACCCCAAACGGTTTCAGAAGCCGTTGGATTAAAAAGAAAATGGGAGAAGAAAGCCACATTGATTGCGGGAGGGACGAATGTTATTCCGGACCTCAGGGCAAAAGCGGTCCACCCTGAAGTTTTGATCGATATCAGCCATTTTAAAAACCTCTCCTATATTAGAGAAGATAAGAAGAAGATCCGGATTGGGGCCCTTACTACCATTTCAGAATTAACCACCTCAAAAATTATTGAGGAATGGGCTCCTCTCCTTTCCCAGGCGGCCAATCAAATCGGAAATCCACTGGTGAGAAACAGAGCGACGATTGCCGGAAATCTTGCCGATGCTTCTCCAGCGGCCGATACGGCTGTTGCCCTCCTTGTCCTCGAAGCGAAAGTGGTTGCCATCAGGGATGGCGGAAGATCAAGGCAGATCCCAATCGAAGGGTTTTTCGCAGGGCCGAATCAGAGCGCATTGGAAAAAGATGAGATCATCAGGGAGATCGTTTTTCCAAAGCCGGGATCGAATGCGGGAATGGCTTATGCCAAACTGGGATTACGGAATTCTATGGCGATTTCAGTTGTGAGTGCGGCAGTTCTCTTGGAAATAAAAGGGCAGAGGTGCTCGAGGGCAAGGATCGGTCTTGGAGCAGTTGCCCCCGCTCCCATCAGGGCTTATCAGATTGAAGAAACCTTGGCAGGGAGAGAAATTACACCAGAATTGATCGAAATTTGTTCCAAAGAGGTTTCGAAGGAGGTATCTCCGATCACCGATATTCGGGCGAGCGCAGAATACCGGAGAGAAATGTCATCGGTGCTTTTGAAGCGATTGATTCAGCAAGTCACATCGACAGATAGCTGATGGTTGACTGAAAAGTCATTCCTGCGAAAGCAGTCCCGCCTCTGGCGGGATGGATTCCCGCTGGAGTTTACCCCGTACTTGATACGGTGCGGGAATGACAAAATAAAGAGAGGCATGAAACCAATAAAGACATATTCATTAGAGATCAATGTCAATGGAGAATGGAAGAAGGCTGAAGTATTTCCGAGGGAGACACTCCTTCATGCTCTGAGAGAGAGATTGGGGCATGCCGAAGTGAAGGAAGGGTGTGGGAAGGGCGACTGTGGTGCCTGTGCCGTCCTTCTCAACGGGAAACCGGTCAATGCATGTTTGACCCTGGCGCTTCAGGCCCATAAACAGAAAGTGATTACCCTTAAGGGAATCGGAACGCCGGAAAGACCCCATCCCCTTCAGGAGAGTTTTGTAAAGAAGGGAGCGATCCAGTGCGGGTTCTGCTCTGCCGGCATGATCGTAGCGGCAAGAGGTTTGCTTGACGAAAATCCGGAGCCTACGAGGGAAGAGATCAGAAAGGCAATTTCAGGTAATTTATGTCGGTGCACAGGTTATAAGAAGATCATTGATGCAATCGAAGATGCGGCCTTGAAACTACGACGGGCGATGGACGATAAACAATAGACGATGAACGAGAGGACTGAGTTAAAGATCATTGGTAAGCCCATTCCCAGGCATGATGCATGGGAGAAGGCATTTGGTTTGACCCGCTATGCCGCTGATTATTCCCTGCCGGGAATGCTTTATGGAAAGGTTCTGAGAAGCAGGCATCCATCCGCAAAGATCCTCTCCATCAATACAGCAAAAGCCAAACGACTCAAAGGCGTGAAGGCCGTGCTCACATCGAAGGATGTTCCCAGAAACGAATCTGTGACCCGTTTCGGTCAGACCCATACCGTAGGCGGTGGGTTTGAAGGGCTCTTTCGGGTTCTCGCAGATCGAAAAGTCCACTTCATGGGGGAGGCTGTAGCGCTCGTTGCGGCTGAGACAGAGGAGATTGCGGAAAGGGCTCTGGAATTGATTAAGGTGGAGTATGAACCTCTTCCCGGCGTCTTCGATCCAATCGAAGCAATGAAACCGGATGCCCCACTGGTGCAGGAAGGGAGACCCAATATCATCACCCATTACGAGGTAGTAAAGGGCGATGTGGAGAAGGGTTTCTCCGAAGCGGACGTCATCGTGGAGAAAACCTATCGTGTTCCCTTTGTCGATCATGCCTATCTGGAGCCGGAATCTGGAATGGCCTGGACCGATGAGAACGGAGTCATTACGATTCGGGTCTCAACACAGGTCATCGAACATTTCAGAAGCATTGCCGATGTCCTTAATCTTCCCCATAATCGGGTAAGGGTAATTGGAACTTATGTGGGTGGAGGTTTCGGTGGGAAAGAGGATATTACTGTTGAGGCTTTCCTTGCTCTTCTGACTTATAAAACAGGAAGGCCGGTCAAATTGACTTATACCCGTGAGGAGTCGATCCTCTCTCACAGCAAGCGCCATCCTTATGTGATGGTTTATAAAACGGGCGCGAAAAAGGATGGCAAACTCATTGCCCTTCAGGCGAAACTGGTCTCGGATGCAGGCGCCTATGTCTATCTCAGCCCGTGGGTTCTCCTTTACTCCATGGTCAATGCGGCAGGTCCTTATCGAATCCCACATGTGAGAGTCGATGGCTATACAGTCCTGACGAATAATACCTTTACCAG
>DYHU01000104.1:0-7318 GCA_020724025.1 Syntrophorhabdus sp.
AAAAAAATATTTAAAAAAATGGCATAAATCTTTCTACTTTGTCAAGTCAAAATTTGGATTGCTCTTCTGATCGAATCATTTCTCTATCCAATTTTGTAAAAGGGTGTTCAAATTTGTTATTAATTTTCCCCTTCAATTTATATATTTTATTGTCATTTCATCGAAATTGACGAAGCATTTCCATTATTCAGCAAGTTTTATGCCAGAGACGGAGGGTACATTAAGGATCCGTTCCGGTTTTGACAGGCAGGTTTGGATCGGCGGACCACTCGACCCAGGATCCCCGGTAGAGACGGACATTGGAATAACCAAGGACATATCTCAAAGTGAAGTAGAGATGAGAGGCCTCCCTTCCGGTGCGGCAGTGAACGATCACTTCCTTGTCCTTTGTGACACCGGGTTCGGCGAAGAGTTTTTCAAGGTCTTCCTTCTTTTTCCATACCCTGACCTCTTCCCCTTCGAGGAGTGTCTCCCAGAACAGGTTCTTCGCTCCGGGGATGTGACCTCTGCGAATCTCTTCACCCTCTTCGCCACTATACTGTTTGGGAGGCCGGGCATCGACGATCACAACCCCTTTTGCTGAGAGGCGATCCCGAACCCACTTCTTTTCCGCCAGGCTATCGGGCCTCACTTTGCCGAAGAATTTCTTGGGAGAGAGAGAAGGATAGTTTTGAGTCACCGGAAGCTTCTCCATCGTCCATTTCTCCCATCCTCCATTGACGACTCCGACCTTTTTATGGCCCAGGTGATCGAGGACCCATGCGAGAAAGGCGGCATTGGGATTCGATTTTTCGGAATAGAGGATGACCCACATCGGATTGGAGACACTTAAATATTCTCCGATCAATTTTTCCAGAAAGATGCGGTCCGGCCCCTGGGCAGGAATTCCGGTTCTCGGGACCCGGAGGGTTTCGAAATGGAGATAGACGGCGTTTGGAATATGGCCCTTGAGATAGTCCGAAAGGGAATCTCGCATATCGATGATGCGAACGGAAGGATGGTTCACGAGAGGAGCCAATTCCCCTGTCTCGATGAGTCTCGGGAAGTTCAAATTTTTCAAAGGAGGGGCTTGAGCATCGAGGAAGGTGGGGAGAAGGAGAAGAGAGAAGGAGAGGAGGAATCCCATCAGGAGATGGAAGCTTCGCTTCCCCGTATTTCCAATTTCCCATTTCCAATTTGCAATTTGCAATTTACAATGTCCCCCTCTTCTTCTCAAGGGCCTTCAGGTAGAGTTGAAGGTATGCCTCTGCTGATCTTTGCCAGGAGAAATCAGAGGCCATCGCATTCCGGATGAGCTTCGTCCAGTGTTCCGGTTGAGCATAGAGGCCCATGGCCGTTTTGATCTGGTTCAGGAAATCCTTCGAATCGTAGCGGGCGAATTTAAAACCGTTTCCCACTCCTGTGGAAGGGTCATAGTGGGTGATCGTATCATCGAGTCCGCCGGTGGCCCGGACCACCGGAATCGTCCCATACTTCAGGCTGTAGATCTGATTGAGACCGCAGGGCTCATATTTCGATGGCATGAGGAAAAGATCGGCTCCGGCTTCGATTTTGTGAGCCAGTCGATCGTCATAGGCGATTCGGATTCCCGCTTTTTGCGGATATTTCCGGGCAACCTGGTTGAAGAGGTCGTGGTATTTCTGTTCCCCGGTGCCCAGGAGAACGAAGCCGATGTCAAAGGTGAAGAGTTGATCGATGGTCTCCGCAAGGAGGTCAAATCCCTTCTGGTCGGCCAGCCTCGAGATCATCCCGAAGAGAGGGGCCTTTTCGAGAGACGGAGGAAGGCCGAATTCCTTCAGCAGATCCTTCTTGCACTCCCGCTTTCCCGAGGGATCATTCAAATCATATCGGGCGATGAGGTGGGGATCATGCGAAGGATCCCAGTCCTGATAATCCACACCATTGAGAATGCCGTAGAGATCCTCTCTCCTCTTTCTTAAAATCCCCTCCAGTCCATAACCGTATTCCGGGCTCTGTATCTCTTCGCTATATTTCTGACTCACCGTGTTGATGGCATCGGCATAGACGATCCCTGCCTTCATCAAATTGATCCTCTCCCAGAATTCGATTCCCTCCGGATTATACATCTCCGGCGGAAGACCGGTGAGCGAGAGCTTCTCCTTTTTGAAGAGGCCCTGGTAGGCGATGTTGTGGATGGTGAAGACGGTTGCGGTGCGGGCGAAGAATGGGTCGTTATTGTAGATCGACCTGAGGTAAGCCGGGATCAATCCAGTCTGCCACTCATGATGGTGGATGACATCGGGTGAGAATTGGATGTGCCGGGCCAAGTGGAGGACCGCTCTGGTGAAAAAGACAAAACGCTCCGCATTGTCGAAGTAATCTCCCTTGGGAGTGCTGTAGAGATATTCCCTGTCGAAAAACTCATCCCTGCCAATGAAATAGACCGGGATATTTTGGTCCAGGTGGCCGTGATAGACCTCTGCCCGAAGGGTTTCATCTTTGAGTGGCACCTCCATTGCTTCCCCTAGATACTGGAGCGGAAGCCCGGAGTTTTTGACCATCCGGTAGTAAGGCATGACCAGTATCACCTCGCATCCGAGGGGTTGAAGGAATTTGGGGAGGGCTCCTGCCACATCTGCCAACCCTCCTGTTTTAGCAAAGGGGACGGCCTCCGGAGTCGCAAACAGGATACGAAGGGGTTGGTTCATCAAACACTCCATCAATGCGAAATGGTCATTGATCAATGGTCAATGGTCATTGTTCTTTTTTAGGTTCTCCCCACAGAAGGACCCGGTGGGGATAGGGGAGATGGATCCCTTTTTCATCGAATCGGATTTTGATCCTTCTTCGCAACTCCCTTCCCACGTCCCATTGTTTCAGGGGAACGGTTTTCACCATCATCCGGATGACCATCTGGGATTCATCAAATTTTTCAACTCCGAGGATCTGGAGGGATTCGAGGATGGCGCTCTTATAGGGTTCCTCTGACTCCAATTCCTTTCCGATCTGGATCAGGAGATCGCAGATCCGGTCGATATCTTCACGATAGGAGATACCCAGGTCCAGAACCGATCGGGACCACTCCTTAGAGAGATTGCTCACCACCTTAATCTCCCCATTTGGAATGGTATGGACCTTTCCCTTAAGGTCCCTCAGCACCGTCTTCCTCAAGCTCACCGACTCCACCAGCCCTGAAACGCCAGCCACCTCGATCACATCCCCGATCCGGTATTGATTCTCAAGGATGATGAAAAATCCGCTAATCACATCCTTCACCAGACTCTGCGCCCCGAAACCGATGGCCAGCGCCCCGATGCCGGCGGTGGCGAGCAGGGGACCTAGTTGAATTCCTAGCTCTCCGAGGATCATCAGAACGGCAACAAAGGTGATGATGATGAGAAAGGCGTGCCGGAGGATGTTGCCGAGGGTATGGGCCCTCTTCTTGGCCTCTGAGGCCTGAAGGGGATCTTTCTCATAAACAAATCCCTCCATCCATTTGGCGATCCATCGGGACATCTGGGAGAGGACGACGAGCGCGATGAGGATCCCGATGATTTTGATTCCCGAGGTGGTGAGCCAGGAGGTGAGGGTCTTAAGCGTCTCGGTCATAGAAGCCCTTGAAGGTCATTAAAAATTGCCAATTTTGTAACTGTTTAGCGTTTTGAAAATTGTTTGGTGATTTAGCCCAATAAGCTTGTCATTCCTGCCCCGTAACAAAGTACGGGGTAAACTCCAGCAGGAATCCAGGGATTTTAGATTCTGGATTCCCGTTTTCACGGGAATGACATAAGTGGAGACTTTCAAAGAACTAAAATAATACCCAATTTTCAATTTGCGATTTGCAATTTTCACGATCTCGTAAAAAGTAAAATTTCCCCTTCCCCCCGACCTCGCTCCGCTAAGCGGGGCAGGCTGGCGGGAGGGGATGATGGGGAGGGGGAAAATAACTTGGCGGAATTTCACGATTCTTCACCCTCACCCCAACCCTCTCCCGTCAAGGGAGAGGGAGTATCTTTTGACTTTTTACGATTTCATCATTTCCCGTCCTATTCAGCTTTTTCTGTTTTACGAATCACTTTTTCCAGGCGGTCCAGGGCATCTGCGGTCTTCTCCCTCAGGGCATCGGTCATGGCCATCATGGCGTCGACCTGTTTCTTTAAATCCTCAGGGGGCTCGGAAGATTCGATCTTTTTTTTCAAATCGAGGGTCATTCCTGTCCGATGAAGGGCGAGGATGGAAAGGCCAAGGGAGATGAGCGAGATGATGAGCGCAACCGGAGCGCCCATTCCAGCGCCGAAGGCGACCACAATGGAAAGAATAAGCGCAACCCCAGCAATCAGAATGAATAACAAGAACATGTTCAAGGCCCTCCTTCGATTTTTGAATTAGGATACTTCATCCTTTCCAAATTTTCAATCGAATCCTTTTTGGAGTTGTTTCTTGATAGGAACACAGAGAGGGAAGGGGGGGTGACGATGCCCACCGACATAATGGTTTTGATTGCCTCTTCAATGGTGAGCTGGGAGGGGATGACCTTTTCCTTGGGAAGAAAGAGAAGGAAACCCATCGGCGGCACAAAGGCCGTAGGAACGAAGACCGTCACCTTGGTTTGGGACGTGAGATCTGAGATCTCATTGGTGATAAACCCAATGACGAAATTTCCCTCCTGCGGAAATTCGACAAAGACCGCCTGGCGAAAGGCCCCTTTTCGGGTGGGGGAGAAGGCATCGGTCAGCTGTTTTGAAGAGAGGTAGATATTCTTCACGATCGGGAGATTGGTGAAGAGGCGATCTCCCCAGCCCACCAGTTTGCGGCCCATCACATTGGTTGCGATCAGACCCAGCAGGTAGAGAAGCAGGAAGAAGATGATGATCCCCAAGCCCGGGATGGGGAGTTCCCGGTGAAAGAGAAAATGGGTCACCCCCGGTCCTAAAGGGCCGACCCGATCGTCAAGAGCGGTGAAGATAAACTTCAAAATGAAGATGGTGATCCCAAGAGGCAGGATGACGAGCATTCCTGCCAATATCTTTCCCCGAAGATGCTTGAATATTTTTTTCAACATCGTTCCCTATTCCGGCGGTTGAAGGACTCTCTTCAGATCCGCCTCCTCGACCACCTCCTTCTCAAGGAGGAGGCGGGCCAGCTCTTCCAGTTTATCTTTCCTCGAGACGAGAAGCTCTTTCGCCTTTTGATAGGTTTGATCGATGATCCTTTTAACCTCCTCATCGATCTTTTTAGCCGTTTCCTCACTATACTCCCTCGACGAGATGAGGGAGGAGGGAAGAAAGAGGGGTTTCTTCTCCTTCTCAAAGGTGACATATCCAAGGGTCTCACTCATTCCGAACTCCTTGACCATGCTCGTGGCAATGTCCGTCGCTCTCTGGAGGTCGTTATGGGCGCCGGTGGAGATCTCTCCGAAGACGATCTCTTCGGCGACCCGGCCGCCGAGAAGGACGGCCAAACGGTCGAGGAGCTCTGAGCGGGTCATCAGGTATCGATCCTCCGTGGGCAGTTGAAGCGTATAGCCGAGGGCGGAGATCCCTCTCGGAATGATGGAGATGCGGCGGACCGGATCCGCACCCGGCAGGATGGTGGCCACAATCGCATGGCCCGACTCATGGAATGCAACGATCTCTTTCTCCTTCTTCGACATCAACCTCCTTTTTTTCTCCAGTCCTGCCACAACCCTGTCAATGGCTTCCTCGATATCGGAAATTTCCACAGCTTCCTTATTTTTACGGGCAGCCAGCAGGGCCGCTTCGTTGACGATATTGGCCAGGTCTGCGCCCACAAATCCCGGAGTCCTGGAGGCGATCACCTTGAGATCGGTTTCCGGAGAGAGTTTGATGTTTCGTGTGTGGATCCTGAGGATCTCCTCCCTGCCGACGATATCAGGTCGATCGACCAGGACATGCCGGTCGAACCTGCCGGGCCGGAGCAGGGCGGGATCGAGAATCTCCGGCCGGTTGGTGGCGGCCATGATGATGACGCCTGCGTTGGGATCGAAGCCGTCCATCTCCGCCAGAAGTTGATTGAGGGTCTGTTCCTGTTCATCGTGTCTGCCCACGGGGTTCATCCCCCGCGCTTTTCCAAGGGCATCCAGTTCATCGATGAAGATGATACAGGGGGCATGGTTTTGAGCCTGGGCGAAGAGGTCCCTCACCCTCGCGGCTCCCACACCGACAAACATCTCCACGAAATTGGAGCCGCTGATGGAGAAGAAGGGGACATTGGCCTCCCCTGCCACTGCTTTGGCGAGCATCGTCTTTCCTGTTCCGGGCACTCCCACCAGGAGCACGCCTTTCGGGATCTTTGCCCCGAGGCGTTGAAACTTGCCCGGATTTTTGAGAAATTCAACGACCTCTTTTAACTCCTCTTTCGCCTCATCGATGCCGGCCACATCGGCAAAAGTGACCTTCTTATCCTTCTCCGCAAAGATTTTCGCCCGGCTCTTTCCGAAAGACATCACGCTCGTCTCCGGTCCGATTCGCGAGAAGAGGAACCTCCAGATGAGGATGAAGAAGATGAGGGGGATGATCCAGGAGAGGATGTTGGTCACCCATTTGCTATCGATCTTGCCGGTATATTTCACCTTCAGGGATTCCAATTCCTTTACGAGATCGGGGTCCTCCACCCGGACGGTCTGAAACCTTCGGGTCCCCTTTTCAGTCGTCCACTCGCCGGAAATCGTTTCGAGGGTGATCGTTAGCTCCTTAATCCTGCCCGCCCTTATGGATTCCTTAAATTCGCTATAAGAGATCACATCCTCTGTCCCCTTCGTGACGAAATAATTCTGGGCAAGGAGGATGAGGAGAAAGGCGATGACAAAGTACCAGACCGTAAAGTTAGTTTTTTTAAAGAGGGGTTTCTTTCCCCCTCGATCGGAGGGCTCTTTGAGCTTAAGAAGTTCTCTGATATTGGGTGGAGATTTTTGGTCTTTCTTCATTTAGAATTCTCCGAATACCCTTTGGAAGATGTCATCCACATGCCGGAGATGACCCTGAACATCGAGGAGGCGCTCCAGTTCCTCACGGGTGAGAAGACGTTTGACCGTTTCATCCTGAGACAGAAGGGTTTTAAAATCGGCTCCCTTCTCCCAGACCTGCATGGCGTTTCGCTGGACAACTCCGTAGGCCTCCTCCCTGGAAAGGCCTTTTTTGGTAAGAAGCAGTAGGATCGCCTCCGAATGGATGAGTCCCCCCATCTTCTCAAGGTTGGCCTTCATATTCTCCGGATAGACGATGAGATTTTCGATGAGGGAGGCGAGACGGTTGAGCATGTAATCCATCAAAATGGTGGCGTCGGGTCCGATCACCCGTTCAACCGAGGAGTGGCTGATATCCCGCTCGTGCCAGAG
>DYHU01000104.1:7418-11476 GCA_020724025.1 Syntrophorhabdus sp.
CGGGTCCGATCACCCGTTCAACCGAGGAGTGGCTGATATCCCGCTCGTGCCAGAGAGGAATGTTCTCCATGGCCGCAAGGCTATACGACCGGATCAGGCGCGCCAGTCCTGAGAGATTCTCCGCTGAGATGGGATTGCGCTTGTGCGGCATGGCAGAGGATCCCTTCTGCCCCTTCGAAAAGAATTCTTCGGCCTCGAGGACTTCCGTCCGCTGGAGGTGCCTGAGCTCCACGGAAAATTTTTCAATAGAGGAAGCGATGATTCCAAGGGTCGTGAAGAATTCGGCATGGTGGTCCCTCTGGACAATCTGGGTGGAGATGGAAGCTGGCTTCAACCCCAATCGTTTACAGACAGTCTCCTCGACCGAGGGCGGGATGTGGGCAAAGGTTCCCACCGCGCCTGAAATTTTTCCAAAACTGATCGCTTCCTTTGCCCTTTCCATCCGGAGGAGGTTTCGCTTCATCTCATCATACCAGAGGGCCATCTTGAGGCCGAAGGTGATGGGTTCGGCATGGATTCCATGGGACCGGCCAATCATCAGGGTGTCCTTATATTTTAAGGCTTTCTCCTTTAAGACTCCGAGAAGCCGCTGGATGTCCTGGAGGATGAGGTCAGAGGCCTCTTTGAGCAACAGGGCGAGAGAGGTGTCGAGGATGTCGGAAGAGGTGAGACCATAATGGAGATATCGGGAGAGAGGACCGATCGATTCTCCAACATTGGTGAGAAAGGCGATGACGTCGTGCTTTGTCACCTTCTCCAGTTCATTCACCCGATCGACGTTAAAAGCGGCCTTCTCCTTGATTTCTCTGGCGGCCTCCGGAGGAATCTCTCCCAGTTTGGCGAGGGCTTCACAGACGACGAGTTCAATCTGGAGCCAGGTCTCGAACTTGCGCTCTTCGGTCCAGATCCTTGCCATCTCCGGCCGGGTATATCTTGGGATCATCCCGAACTCCTTTCAATAACAATATAATCCCATTTTACTGGTTGGGGCAATAAAGTCAACCCTTCGATCAACTCAGGGTGAATACCTTTTTGAGCGTGAAGAGTCGAAGGGACAACCTCTGCCTGCGGCAGGGAGGCTGAACCTGTCGAAGGGTTGACAATCCCTGGGCTTGAAATGCATACTAATCTTGTGATTATTATCAAATCTCCCCGCGAGATCGAACAGTTAAAGAAATCAAACACGATTGTGGCCGAGGTCTTCCAGGAACTGAGAAGGGTGATTGCACCCGGAATGACCACCCAGGAACTGGACCGGATTACGGAAGAGATGGTTCTCAGGAAAGGGGCAGTCCCCGCCTTCAAGGGTTACCGGAATTTTCCGGCTTCCCTCTGCGTCTCGATCAATGAAGAGGTGGTCCATGGCATTCCCGGGCCCAGGAAGTTAAAAGAAGGAGATATTGTGAGCCTCGATGTGGGCGTCAATCTCCATGGTTATTTCGGAGATGCGGCCCTGACCCTTCCAGTCGGCGAGGTGGATCAAGAGGCAAAGAGACTTCTGGAGGTGACGGAGAAGGCGCTCCATATCGGGATCGAGATGGCAAGGGTGGGGAATCGCCTCTATGACGTCTCCCACGCCATCCAGAAATGGGTGGAGTCGAAAGGATTTTCTGTGGTAAGGGAATTCGTGGGGCACGGCATTGGAAAAAACCTTCACGAGGAACCGCAGGTTCCGAATTTCGGATCTCCCGGCCAGGGCCCGAGGCTGGAGAAAGGAATGGTCTTTGCCCTGGAACCGATGGTGAACGAGGGATCCTATGAGGTGAGAATCCTCTCTGATGGCTGGACCGTGGTGACCGCCGACGGGAAGCGCTCCGCCCATTTTGAACATACGATTGCGATCACCGACGGAAAGGCGGAGATATTGAGCGTCCTCTCATGAAGGGAGCATCACCCACAAACGATGAAAATCACCAAGTAGTTTCCTCCCCCTTGATGGGGGAGGATTGAGGTGGGGGTGGATATGGTCTCTTTCCCCTCCCCCCCACCCTCTCCCGCTTGGGGAGAGGGAGACAAAAGTGTAATTTTCCAATCATTTTTTAAAGATAAAAATGGCGTGGTTCGTGTTGGTGATTGGTGATTCGGTAAAAGAATTTTTCTAACACGATTCACGATTCACAAATCACAAATCACAAATCACGATTCACGAAAATATGGAGGAAGCAGAGCGATGTATCGGGTAGCCAAGAATATGGTCGATTTAGTAGGGTTTACCCCACTGGTGAAGATCAATCATATTGTCCCCAACAAGAAAATAAAAGTCTATGCAAAATTGGAGAGGTATAACCCGGCGGGTTCGGTTAAAGACCGGATCGTAAAGTATATGATTGAATACGGAGAGAAGGAAGGCCTCCTGACCAAAGATAAGATCGTTATCGAGCCCACCAGCGGCAACACAGGGATTGCCCTGGCCATGGTCTGTGCGGTGAAAGGATATCGGCTGGAACTGGTCATGCCGGAGACGATGAGCATGGAGCGAAGAAAGATCCTCACGGCCTTCGGAGCCAAGACCATCCTCAGCGAAGGGTCGAAGGGAATGGATGGGGCGATTGATCTGGCCGAGGAAATGGCGAAAGACCCTAAATATTACATGCCTCATCAATTTGAGAACAAGTATAATGTCCTTGCCCATTACGAGACCACCGGCGAAGAGATATGGAGAGCGACCAAAGGAAAGGTGAGGATGTTTGTAGCCGGCATCGGGACGACCGGAACCCTCATGGGTGTTTCCAAAAGGCTCAAGGAATATAATCCCGACATCAAGATCGTGGGCGTGGAACCCTATCCCAATTCGAAGATTCAAGGATTAAAGAACCTCGATTCCCAGTATGTTCCCGAGATTTATGATCCCAATCGACTGGATGAGAAGATCCATGTGGCGGATGAGGATGCCTTTGAGATGGCAAGAGCGCTCACGATCCGGGAGGGGATCTTTTGCGGGATCAGTTCAGGGGCAGCCATGTGGGGGACATTACAAAAGGCGAAGGAGATGGACCGAGGAGTGATGGTGACCCTCTTCCCGGACGGAGGCGAAAAATATGTGAGCACGCCTCTCTACGAACCCAGCAAATGTTTCGAATGTTTGCAGAAACATCAAATCCCCACCTGCATGACCGAAGAGTATATCACCGCCCTGGAATGTCTGGTGAAAAACGGAAACTGACGGTAATCAATTCCGATCACCCAACCTCCAGCGCCTGGAAACAGATTGACACTCCCATTTTGATTAGCAGTAACAATTTAGTTCTTTGAAAAAAGCATTAATAGAACGTCTCTTGGGTTGTCTTTCCTGCGAAAGCCGGAATCCAGTTCTTTAATTAGTGTCTGTCCATAAATTGCGTAATCATCTTTCTTTGTCATTCCCGTGAAAACGGGAATCCAGTGTTTTCAATACGTTCTGGATACCCGCCTTCGCGGGTATGACGAACAAACTGAATTTATAAACAGACTCTGATTATTTGGCTCCCTGCCTTCACAGGGACGGCGTCTGGATTCCCGCCGGAGTTTATCCCGTGCTTGACACAGGGCAGGAATGACAGGCGAGATGATTTTCCAAAGAGCCCAAACGATACGATTAGCATACTGTTTTGCGATTTAGGCAAGATTAAACCGAGGAGGAAGTCATGGGTCAGTTGATGGATCGAGTCGCAGTGATAACCGGAGCAAGCACAGGCATCGGGCGGAGTATCGCCAGTGCATTTGCGTCTGAGGGAGCTAAAGTGGTCCTGGCTTCGCGCAGCCGCCAAAAGCTTGAGGCGGTCGCCGGAGAAATTCAAGCCGCAGGTGGAACGGCATTGGTTGTGCCGATGGATGTAACGATCGAGGAGAATGTGGTAGACCTTCGGCCGGATCGATATACTCGTGAACAATGCCGGCATCTCCACCAGGACACCAACCGACCAATTGAGTCTTGAAGTTTGGCGAAATGTGCTCGATGTCAACCTCAACGGGGCCTTCCTGTGCAGCCGCGAAGCCCTCAGAATCATGAAACGCCAGCGTTGCGGCCGGATGTGAACATGCTGGAGAGCATCATGCTTCCGGTGAGCATGCCTTTTCTC
>DYHU01000105.1:0-9254 GCA_020724025.1 Syntrophorhabdus sp.
TTGGAAGTACGATCCAAACTCTCTGGAATTCCATGGTCCCTCCTTTCTAAAAATAGCTAATGTTGATAACTTTAAAAAATTGGAACAACCTTGAAATCCGATGGAAGGGATATCTTGATGCAAAAACCACATTAACTCAAAAAAAGAGGGGAAATCATTGCTTGAGCGTTTGATGAATTCCCATTATTCATTTTCAGATGGTTGTGAAATGAGATGGATCGCCTCACCATCGGTATCCAATGCAGCCTCGAAGAAGGTTTCAGACAAGGTTGGATGGGGGAATATGGTATTTTTAATCGCAGAAATTGGAATCCCATTCTCCATGGCCAGGGTTGCCTGTGCGATCAATTCCGTAGCCTGAGGACCCAGGATGTGGACGCCTAGGATCTCTCCCGTTTCCTTGCCGGATATCACCTTCGCAACACCTTGATCATTGCCCATTGTGCCAGAGCGACCATTGCCAATGAAAAGAAACTGCCCTATCTTAATGTTTCGCCCTTTTTCTTCAGCCTGCGCTTGGGTCATTCCTACAGAGGCTATTTCGGGATTTCCGTAAATGCAATTCGGGACGAATCTCGGCATGGGGTGTTCAACCCCGAGCAAATGATGAACAGCTGTGATGGCTTGGCCAATCGCCTTATGGGCAAGGAACCGTCCACCTGTTGCATCTCCTACCACGTAGATCCTTTCAACCTCTGTTTCCATATTCTTGCTCACCAAAAGGTGGCCCTCTTTCAATGACAAACCTGCTGCAGATAGATTTAGATGATCCAAGAAAGGTACACGCTTTCCCGTGACGAGAACTCTATCCACTTTCATCTTTTCGGTCGCTCCTCTCTTCTCCACGGTCAGGATGATTTTGTCATCTGTTGCGATCTGAGCATCCGTCACAAGGGATGAATGGGAGGCCTGGATCCCTCGATCCCTCAGGATTTTTCCATACCGGAGGGAAATGCTCCTATCCTCCAGAGGAAGGATCTGATTTTCTTTTTCGAATAGGATGACATTGGCGCCAAGTTGATGATAAATGGACGCAAATTCGACCCCTCGATTCCCAGCTCCGATCACAGCAAGAGTTTTTGGAATGGATGGGAGGCTGAGTGCATGGTCTGTATTCCAAATGGATTTTCCATCAACCCTTAAACATGGGCCGTAGTCTTCCCGAGAGCCTGTTGCCATGATGATATGTTCCGCCTGGATGGCCTCAGTTTGGCCATTACTTTTGGTTACTTCAAGGGTTTTGGCCCCGGTAAAGAAGGCCGTCCCAGCTACCAATTCGACCCCATGATGTTGGAGTAGGTTGGTGACCCAGTTGATGGAACCTGCGATTACCAAGTCCTTACGTTCGACAATCTTCTTCAGGTTAATCTTCATGTCACCTCGCAAGAAATGGCATCTTCTAATGGCCGTCACCAGGGCCACATCTTCCAGCAAAGTTTTTGTCGGAATGCAACCACGATTAAGACAGGTGCCTCCCATCGGACCCTTCTCAACCAGGATTGTCTTGATCCCTTTCTGGGCAGCTCGAATTGCCGCTGTATAACCCCCTGGCCCACCGCCGATGATGGCCAACCCCCAAGTTTTTGTCCCTTTAATCATCTCTATTCTCCTATTCTTGCACTACCCAGAAAACATCATATGAACCTTGGCAAGATGCCGCACCAATGTGTAGGATAGGTGTCTCGCCTGCCCCATGAAACAAGTAATAAACCCCGTTAGAAAGGACGGGGCTTTATACCCCGCCCTTTCTGTAAGGAATTTAAAAGCTCATCATGGCTCATCCCCGCCTTGAAAGGTGGGGCTTTCTAACGGGGTAAAATAGATTTAAAAGAACAAAAGAATGAAATTGAAAGGGTTCATTTCAAAATTGCCCGAAACAGTTTGGGATCTTCGATCACTTGCTTCAGCCGGCCGATAAAAAACGACGCAGGAACGCCATCGATTACCCTATGGTCATGGGTGAGACAGAGGTTGGTCATAATCCGAATGTCGAGCTTCCCCTTGTAAACAGCCGGCTTGGGAGCGATTTTCCCTATTGCCAAAATCGCATTTTCAGGCGGATTGATGATGGGGGTGATGATGTCTACCTCAACCTTTCCACCGCTGCTCAAGGTGAAGGTTCCACCCCGATAGTCCTCCGGAAGGAGCTGATTGTTCCTTGCCTTCTGTGCCAGCCTCTTGATCTCCCTGCTGATTGTCACGAGGTTCTTCTGGTCTACGTAACGGACAACGGGTACCACTAAGCCATCCTCCAGAGCCACAGCTACGCCTATATTATACTCACCCCAGCAGATGATCTCATCTCCAATGATGGAGGAGTTGATAATAGGATATTCCTGCAATACATAGGCCAGCAGTTTAACCAAGATGTCCACAAATGTCACCTTCACCTCCGGCCTGTCCAACAACCACTCTTTCCGGAATTCGCTCAATTCGGTCATGTCTGCCTCGGAAACGATGGTCAACTGGGCACCTATATGAAGACTGGAAACAAGATTGTTAGCGATCGTCCTCCGCATGCCGATGAAAGGAATCCGCCTCAGGATCTTTCGGTCCGAAAGGTCTTGTAAAGGGGCTTCTTCCTGAACCTCTTCGTCTTCAAAAGATAACCGGATCCCTTCTTCCCCCTCTTCTTCAAAGAAGGAGATAGCAGCTTTCTTTGGGATTGCCAAACTGGACACATATTCCTCGATTTCTTCCTTTGAATCTGCCAGGATCCCGAGGACATCACCAATTTTCACCTTTTCTTTTACCTTTTTCAGGATTTGAAGAATACCCTGGGATGGGGCCTCAATAGTAAAAGTTACCTTGGCGGTTTCTATCACTGCAACTTCCTCGCCTTTTTTGACTATATCACCCTCCTTTTTTAGCCAATTCACTACAGTGATTTCATCCTGGGTCATGCCCAACTTGGGAACTCGGATTTCCGTAATCATCTTTTCAGAACTCCTTTTTTAAGGTTGAAATAACATCCCTGGCGAAGGCCGAGCTAACTAAAAATCGCCCCACCATCCACGTTCAGCGCCTGCCCTGTGATCTCATCTGCATCAGACGAAGCAAGACAGAGGCAGATCCCTTCTCCCAGGCCACCTCCACCCCCTGTTACCACGGCTATTTGATCTTTAAGTTTCGTCATCACTCGACCCCCTTTTTCCCTAAATAGATTTGTTTCACTTCCGGGTTATTCAGGAGATCTTCCCCGGTATCTTCGAGCCCAACCTCTCCTGTTCTCAAGACATAACCACGATCGGCAATGGAAAGGGAAATTTCTACGTTCTGCTCGACCAGGAGGAGGGTCAACCCTTCGCCGTTTAATTGTCTCAAAACTTTGAAGATAGCTTTGATGAGCAAGGGTGCAAGTCCCATAGAAGGTTCGTCTAAAAGCATGAGATTGGGTTTGGACATCAACGCCCGGCCAATTGCAAGCATCTGTTGCTCTCCCCCACTTAATGTCCCTCCTATCTGCTTTTTTCTTTCTTTTAAAATAGGAAACAGTCCGAAAACAAACTCAAAGTCTTTTACAATTTCATTTTTGGAATTTCTGTAAAATCGACGATAGGCACCCATTCTCAAATTGTCTTGGACGGACAAAGTGGGAAAGATATGTCTACCTTCCGGAACTTGACATATCCCATATTCCACTCGCTTCTGTGGGCTCACTTTTGAGATATCTTTCCCTTGGAATAGAATATGGCCTTCTTTCGGTATCAGTATCCCAGAAATGGTATTTAAAAGGGTTGTTTTGCCGGCCCCATTGGAACCGACAATGGCTACAATCTCCCCTTGTAAAACTTTGATAGAAACCTTGCTTAAAGCGTGAAGCTCTCCGTAGTAAGTAGATACTTCTTCCAATCTAAGCATCCTCGAGTTTCCCCCCTAAATATGCCTCGATGACCTGGAGATCACTTTGGATTTCTCCAGGCTCTCCGTTAGCGATGATTTTTCCATAATTCATAACCGTGATCTCATCAGAAACATTCATCACCAATCCCATATTATGCTCGACTATGAAGATGGTGATGCCCCTATCTCTGATCTCGCAAATCTTTTTGGCCAAGATCTCGGCTTCGCTTGGATTCATACCCGCAGCCGGTTCATCCAAAAGCAGGAGTTGAGGTCTTGAAGCTAAGGCCCGGGCCATCTCCAGAAGTCTTTTCTCTCCGTAGGAGAGGCTGGTAGCCGGGAAATTCGCTTTTTCTAAAAGTCCCATAAATCTTAGCAGTTCCAAGGAATCCTCTTGGGCCTGTATTTCCCTCCTCTTCACTCCTGGAAGCCAAAAACCAGATTCAAGAAAACCAATTTTTAGATGCAAATGCCCTCCCGTTATGATATTTTCTAAAACAGACATATTCTCAAAGAGTCTGAGCGTTTGGAATGTGCGACCGATCCCAAGAGAAGCTACTTTATGGGGTAACATTCGAGAAATTTCTCTCCCCTGGAACCAAATCTTTCCTGAGGTGACCCTGGTGACCCCTGAAATCAACTGGAAGATTGTGGTTTTTCCAGCCCCGTTGGGGCCAATCAGGGCTTTAATCATACCCTCTTCGACTCGGAGGGAGATCCTATCAACAGCCCGAAGACCATTAAAATCCTTGACCACATTTTCCAGAACTAGCACGGGACTTCCTCACTCAATCCTTGAAAAGCCGACGAAATAATTTATCCATGGCTGGTTGAATTCCTTGTGGCATAAAAATCAAGATTAGGATGAGCAGCAAACCATAGATCGCCATGCTGTATTCTGCAAATTTACTCAACCAGTCCATCAACCAAGTAAGGATTAGGGCGCCGAGGATGGGACCTTCAAGCGTTCCCATCCCTCCGATGATGACCACTAACACAACATAGATGGATAGGCTAACAGTAAATGAAGTAGGAATCACCGTAGAAAAGAAGAAGGTGAAGAGGGCTCCAGCCAATCCCGCATAGGCTCCGCTCAATGTAAAGATTTTTAACTTGAAATTAGCAATATCAACCCCCAGGATGGAGGCGGCGATTTCATCAGTACAAATAGCGCGCAGCGCTCTCCCTGAACGGGATCGCATCAGATTATAAGAATACAGAGAAAGCCCGAACAAAATGCTCCATGTTAGATAATAAATCTTTAAATTGTTATCGAATTCAAAACCTCCAATGGAAAACCAGGGGATACCACCGATACCTACCCAACCTCCTGTCAATGATTTAGTTTCGGAGACGAATACAAAGAATATCTCTCCAAAACCAAGAGTGGCCAACGCCAGAAAGTATCCTCTTAATTTCAGGATTGGTTTTCCAATCAGATAAGCAATGAGTGCAGAAATGATCACTGAAACTAAGAGGGCTGCAGTGGACGGCCATCCATACCTAACTGTCAGAATGGCTGAGGCATAGGCTCCAATTCCAAAAAAGGAGGCATGCCCAAGAGAGATCTGTCCAGCATAACCCAACAGGAGGCTTATCCCCAAAGAGACGATAGAATAGATGGCTATCAAACTCATCACGTAGTAAAAATGCGGCCCCTGGTACAGGAGGGGTAGGATCCCTATTAGAAAACAGTACCAAAAGGCCTTTTTTTTGAAGATTCTCATGTCTCTGGAGTCAATCCAGGACTTCGGAGGAGCCCAAAATACCCCTGGGACGGAAATAGAGGATGAGGAGTAAAGCCAAAAAGGCCACCATGTCCTTGTAAGTAGAAGATATAAAACCGACACTCAATGACTCCATAACCCCAAGAACAAAGCCACCGAGAACTGCACCCGTGCTTTTTCCCCACCCGCCAAGAACAGCCGCCACAAAACCTTTCATGGTTAAAAGTGCCCCGGAGTCAAACCGGAGATAGAAAATGGGAGCGATCAGAATGCCAGCCACCGCACCCACCGCTGCACTCACTCCGAATGCATAAAGGACCATTAGATCAATCGAAATTCCTACCAGTTTAGCTGCTAAAGGGTCTGTTGAACTCGATTCCATTGCCTTTCCTGTCAGGGTATGATTGGCAAAAATGTGCAAAGCAATCAACATGAAGACGGTTATTCCAAGGACCCACAAACTCTGTGATGCAACAAAAATTCCTGCAATGGGAATCGGCTTAGCAATAGAGATTGCCGGCAAAGTAAACGGGGCTCTTCCCCAAAGCACTCCAGTCATCTGACTGATGAAAATGGAAGCTCCCAGGGTACCCATGATCATAATCAACACTGAAGCCCGTCGGATTGGATAGATGACCAGCTTTTGCATTCCAAAACCGATGAGGCTCACCACAACAATGGCCAATAAAGCCGCTACAAGGTATGGAAATCCGAGCCCTTTCATTAAAAAAAGAGTCACCACTCCTCCAAGCATGACAAATTCACCCTGGGCGAAGTTGATGATATTTGAAGATCGAAATATCGTGGTAAACCCCAGGGCAATCATTGCATAAACGGCACCGATCGTTATTCCGGCCAAACAGAATTGGAGAAATTGGATTCCCATAACCTACATTCTCACAGACCAAAAAAAGGGCATGAAAGAAGAATTAATACATATCATGCCCCTTCTTCCATGCCCGTCACCCTTTCAATCATATTCTTTTGGCACCTTAATTCTTCGAAACTGATTGTCTTGAATCCGGATAAGGGCTAAAGCCTTTTTTGTCAGGCCATCATGATCTTGAGGGCTGTAATTATAGACTCCCGTGATGCCGATAAAGTTTTTTGTTTTTTCAATCTCATCTCGGAGCCGAGCCCGCGTAACATCCTTTCCACAGCGTTTCAGAGCTTGTGCCAGAATTTGAATGGCATCATAACTGTGGCCGCTGAGTTGTTCGGCTTGAAATTTAAATTTTTCATTGAGGGCCGCATCGAAGCTGGCCATAATCTTCTTCTGTGGATCTTTATCGTCCAGATCCTTCCAGACACAGACTTTTCCAGATACCAACTCCACCCCTTCGGTGACTCCTTTCCCCAAAATCAATGTGAATCCAAAGCCAAACCCGTGAGGACCGATGACCGGGTAGTTAATCCCTAAGGTCTGCATATTTTTGAGGGCAATGGAGCCAGTAGCACCATTCGTATCCAAGAATACGCAATCGATTTTTTCCTTCTCTAAAATAGGCCTCAATTTTATCCATTGGGGTGTGATGTCCACATCTGTGGTGCGAAAGGTCACGTCAGGAATATGGGCGGTGATGCCGTATTTCTTGGCATATTCTTTCAGATTCTGAGCAATCGCTATATAGCAAGGATCTTGATCATGGAAGGCCAAGATCTTTTTGTATCCCTTGAACCGGATGAGGTCCAACAGCCTTTCGGCTACAATGGTATCCGCATGGGCGATATTGAAGGACCACTTGTAGCGATGTTTTCGGTCCTCAGGGCTGCTCGGGCAAAGAACGATTTCAGGCAACTTATGCTTTTCAGCCGCTGGGGTCATGATGGCTGTGAATGTGCTGTAAAGTGGGCCTATCATGGCCAAGATGCTCTTATCCTGAGCAAATTCAGTAATGATACCAACGGCCTTGGCCCCGTCCATGGCGTTGTCCCGATATACGAGTTCCAGGGGTCGACCATTGATTCCTCCCTTGGCATTGACTCGGTCTTTCTCCACTTCGAGACCGTATTTGACCGCAGTGAGCAAATCAGCCATGGGGCCAGTAAATTCAAGATTCACCCCTATACGATAAGGTATTTTCTCTTCCGCTCCAGCAACGGCTATCTTACCAAAGGTAAAAAAGGCAGCAAGCGCCAAGGCGAAAATAATGAATAAGATCTTTTTGTTTTTCATCGCAGCACCTCCTTAAGATTTCGATTATAGAACACGTTTTACTGCTCGAATGATGGAGCCCTTATTCGGAAGATAGAGATCCTCCAAGATCGGGCTACCAGGAATGGGGACCATGGGCGCACCAACCCTTTGTACCGGAGCCTTAAGAAGGGAAAAACCATCACTGGCCACCAGAGCGGCAATTTCTGCTCCGATCCCCCCCCGGACTCTTCCTTCTTCAACTGTGACCAGCCGGCCGGTTTTTTCGAGGGATTCAAAAATGGTGTCTTTATCTAAAGGAATGATCGTCCTTGGGTCAATAACCTCAATATCGATTCCTTCCCCAGCCAGTTCTTGAGCCGCGTTCAGGGCCTCATATACCATGAACATGGTCGCCACCACGGTGACATCTTTCCCCTTTTTTCGAATGACCGCCTGCCCGAAGGGAACGGCATAATCTTCATCGAGAACTTCCCCTTTCACTCCGCCCAGGATGAGTTTCTTGTGTTCGAAGACAATCACCGGATCATCGCTTCGGATGGCAGTTTTCAGAAGTCCCTTAGCGTCGTAAGGGGTTGAAGGAGCAACCAGAATCAATCCCGGAGCCTGGATAAACTGGGATTCCAGGCACTGGGAATGGCCATAGGCCATACGAAATCCTGCGCCGACGGCCGTACGTATAGTCACTGGAATGGAGTATTGGTTTCCAGTCACGTAGCGCCACTGGCCGAGGTGGTTGCAGATCTGATCCATGGCCAGCATGGCGAAATCGCAGAACATCAGTTCCAATACCGGTCGCATACCATTCAGTGCGGCACCCATCGCCACGCCCGTGATGGCATTCTCAGCAATAGGCGTGTTGAGCACCCTTTCAGGTCCAAATTCTTTAACCAATCCCGAGGTCTGGCCAAAGGCACCGATACGCACATCCTCCCCAAGGATGAATACACGCTCATCCCTGCGCATCTCTTCAGCCATTGCCTCATTGAGAGCCTGTAAAAAAGTAATGGTCCTGCTCATTAGTAGATCACCCCCTTCTGTGCATAGAGATCTTCAAATAGAACGTCAACAGTCGGATCAGTGCTTGCAAATGCATTGTCTACCGCATCCTCAACCTCTCTCTTGACTTCATCCCTGAGCTTTTGGTCCTCTATCGGTGTCAAGACCCCCTTATCAAGGAGTTCCCGTTGACAAAGATCGATGGGATCCCTCTTGCCCCATTTTTCTATATCCTCTGGGTTTACATATCCACCGGGGTCACCAGAGAAGTGCAGAGCCATCCGAAAAGTCTTAAACTCAACCAGGTAAGGCCCTTTACCGCTCCGGGCATGCTCTACGGCCCTTTCTGTGGCATTGTAAGTCACCTCAATTTCCTGGCCATCTACGATCTCATAGGGTATCCCATAGCCAGCGGCTCTCGGAGCAACATCTTCCGTGGGATAGTGTTCGCACATGTAGGACATCTCGCAGAACTGATTGGTGCATATGACAAATACGATTGGTAGTTTCCACAGGGCACCCATGCACAT
>DYHU01000105.1:9354-11471 GCA_020724025.1 Syntrophorhabdus sp.
GGACTCATCCCCTTGCCAATATACTCGCCCACCCCCCGGTGAGTTCCAAAGAGAATATCCTCTTTCCTCAAAGGCCCTGTCACACCTATAGCCACGGCCTCCTGTCCGGTTCCGAAATGGGACATGAGTTGAATTTTTCCTTCCGACAAAAGCTGCCCATGCTTTCCCTCCATCGCCCGGGTCAATAGCATCTTGCGGTAGAGTTCGACAAGTTTCTCATTCGTTAATGACATAATGCCTCCTTTCTCACCAATCTCTATTTCGGTGTGATCTCAATTAACTCAAATAGCACCCCGCCAATGCGGTTTGACTCGACATAAGCCGCACGGATATGGCCCATTCCTTCTATGTTGGTCTCGGCGTTCATCAGGACGTCAATTCCATTCTCCTTAAGGTAGTGCAACCATTCATCGTAGTTGTCCACAATGAAGCCAAGGTGCTGGAGCCCTTCCCCTTTTTCTTCCAGAAACCATTTGTGAGGAGCATCTCCCTCCACCGGCTGTATCAATTCGAGCATGACGGGTCCCATTTGTGCAATAGCTATATTGAGTTTAATAGGCATAGGTTTCCCTTTGAGCCAATGTTTTTCAGGGGAAAATTCGAAGATTGTAAACGGACCGATTCCAAAAACATTGGAGTAATACTCAGTGGCCTTTTTGATATCTTTGACTACAATCCCTACTTGTCCAATGGCAGGGAGGGCTAATCCTTGTTTTTCCGTCATTGTCAACACCTCCTTATTCTGCAAAAAGAAAGACTTTTAATGAAGGACCGTACAAACGGTTTTAGAATCCTATTGGCTTTATCACCCCCTCCCAAAGGGTAAGATTCGATAAAACTGGAACATTCTCCATTTATATCATTATTTTGATTACTAACCGGAAGTCAATAACCGAAAACAGCTATTTTTTCATTTACATGAAATATTTTAAATGTTATAGTTTGAGTGAAATTTATGAGTTACTTGACCTCGAAAGATTTTAAAGATGTCCTTCGTCTCATCCATCTCTCCCAATCCAGTCGGGAGATCGAAGCTCTAAGGCGGGAACTGCTTAAAGAGATGGAGGGAGTATTTCGCATCCAAAGTGCAAACTTTTTTCTCAGCAACGATGATCTAAAGAAAATCGATATTGGCAACGTCATGAGCCTTGGCATTGAAAAGAATTACATTGATCAATATAATGAATACTATTATTTGTATGACCCCTTTAGGTCAGCCTTAGATACAGGGAAGGCGGTCGTTAAAACCGATGATATCCTTCCATATTCTGATTTGAAGAGACTGGAGTATTATAACGATTTTCTTCTCCCCCAAAAGATCCATCATGAATTGGTGATTTTCCTAAGATCAGGGTCCCGGCCCCTTGGAGTAATCGCCCTCTTCAGACCCAAAAACCATCCAAGTTTCGCCTGTAGAGAAATCCAGAAGGCCAGTCTATTGGCACCCTATCTCAGTAAGTCATTAGAGACTATTTTTTTATTGGAGAGGCTCGATAGGGAAAAGGGACTTTGGGGGACGGCCTGTGACCTCTTTCCTTGGGGTATCCTCATCCTTGATTCTCAATTTCGCTTGATTAACTGGAATTTAAAGGCTAAGAATATCTGCCTTTCACTGTCCCAAAATACCATGGCCCAATGCAGAGGGAGTCCAGAAGAATCCTGCCTTATTCCTCCTCAGGTTTTAGAAGAATGTTCAGCCCTCAAGGAACTCAGCCAGCAAGAAAACCCTTTCGAAGCTCTTAAGCGATGCCGAATCGTCCCTGTAAGTTACACAGAGAGAATTCAAATAAAAATCAATTTAATCAAAGAATCCTTCAAAGAATATAAAATACCTTTCTTTTTGGTAATCCTTGAGAACCTATCCGAAATTTTAGAAGCTAAAGGAATAAGCTGGAAAGAAAGGTATAATCTTACCAACCGGGAGATAGAAATTATCCGAGCGGTTTCAGAAGGTTTTACCAATAAGGAAATTGCCAAAAGACTATTTATTAGTCCTTACACGGTTGAAAATCATCTGAAGAATATTTTTGAGAAGACTGGGGTGAAGAATAGGTCGAGTCTTATCCACAAACTCCTCTAAGGGTTACTACCATTGTCCTTTTCGTTTTTCTGGTCTT
>DYHU01000106.1:0-2611 GCA_020724025.1 Syntrophorhabdus sp.
AAGAGATTACATGGAGGCAGTTTGATGAACTGGCCAACCGGTTTGCCAATGCCCTGATGAAGAAGGGAATCAAGAAGGGCGATAAGGTCATCCACCTCATGATGAATTCGATCGACTGGCTCATCGCCTACTTCGGCATCATCCGCACAGGGGCATGGGCTGTTCCTCTCAATTTCCGTTTTTCAGGAAGCGATATTAAGTACTGTTGCGAAGTGGCAGAGCCCCAATATATGGTCTTTAGCGAGGAGTTCAGTGACCGGGTGACCGGAATCAAGGATGAACTCCCCACGGTGAAAGGCTATATCTTTGTCGGCAAGGAATTGCCGAGCTATGCAGAGCCTTTTGAACGACTTCTTGAGAAGGCTCCCTCCACTCCCTCGAACGTTCACATCAACCACGATGATCCTTGTGGTCTCTACTTCACCTCCGGCACAACGGGCCAGCCCAAACCCATTCTATTGACCCACAAGAATATGATCTGTGCCTGCATCACAGAGAATGCCCATCATTATCAGACCAGGCAAGACAATTTTATTCTGATCCCCCCTCTTTATCATACCGGGGCGAAGATGCATTGGTTCGGAAGTTTCATTGTGGGAGGACGGGCGGTCATCTTAAAAGGGATTTCACCCGAATGGGTTCTTGAAGCGGTCAGCAAAGAAAAGGGTACGATCGTTTGGCTTCTTGTCCCATGGGCCCAGGACATCCTTTTAAAACTGGACAGCGGAGAGATTAAATTAATGGATTATGATCTGCGGCAATGGAGGCTCATGCATATCGGCGCCCAGCCTGTTCCTCCCTCACTCGTCAAACACTGGAAAAAATATTTTCCCAATATGGCCTATGATACCACCTATGGTCTAAGCGAATCGACCGGTCCCGGTTGCGTTCACCTCGGGATCGAGAATGAACACAAGGTCGGGGCCATCGGTCTTCCCGGATTTAACTGGGAAACCCGTATCGTGGATGAGGAAGGGAATGATGTGAAGAAGGGAGATGTGGGAGAGCTGGTCGTCCGCGGGGATGGCGTGATGAGGGAATATTATAAAAACCCCGAGGCCACTGCGAAGGCGCTCAGGAATGGATGGCTCTACACCGGCGATATGGGAAGGGTGGATGAGGATGGTTTTATCTATCTGGTCGATCGCAAGAAGGACCTCATCATCTGCGGCGGCGAGAATGTCTTTCCCGTGGAGGTGGAGGACTTCCTCCACACTCTGCCGGGGGTCAAGGATGTGGCCGCCATCGGTTTACCGGATGAGCGTTTGGGAGAGGTCGTTGGCGTGATTGTGGAAGTTGTCCCGGGCAAAACCCTCACCGGGGAAGAGGTCTTGAAATTTTGTGAGACGTTTCCGAAATATAAGCGACCCCGCAAGATCTTCTTTGGCGAAGTCCCCCGCAATCCCACCGGAAAGATCGAGAAGCCGAAACTGAGAAAGAAATATATCGGAATGGAGGAGGCCTTTAAGATAAAATAAAAAGAGGATAGGGACACCTCCCAATTTTTCTCGTCGGATAAAATCTCGAATGTTAAAAATTGGGAAGTGTCCCCAATTCGGTTTCTAGAGGGTCAGGTCTATAATGTTAGACTCGCCCGAAAATGACTTGCTTGGACACACCTATATTACATGTCCTCTGAGGTGACCAATGAAAAATTGAGGAGGGTTGGGGTTTATGTTATTTATATAAACGAATGGCATGAATAGAGGAAATATGGCTTTTGTATTAGGGATCGATATCGGTTCGGCGGCATCCAAAGGAATCGCTCTTGGAGACCAGGGACCTTTAGGGTCTTTTGAGTGCCCCTCCGGGGGAGATTTCAAACTTACCGCTGAAAGAATTAAAGGGGAGTCACTTTCTCGGGCTGGGAGAACAGAGAAGGATGTTTCCCGGACAGTTGCCACAGGATATGGATCCAAATTGGTCCTCTTTGCAGATGAGATCAAACCGGACATCGTCTGTCTTGCAAAGGGCATCTCTTCTCTTCTTCCCACGGTAAGGACCGTCATTGATGTGGGGGATCTTTATACAAAGGTTCTCCGCACGGATGGTAATGGAAGTGTGCACAACTTTATATTGAGCGGAAAGTGCGCCGGAGGAAGCGGGAGAATCCTTCAGGTCATTGCCAGAGTGCTGAGAGTCAAGGTGGAAGAGATCGGTGAGTTGTCTTTAAAATCAAAAAAGAGAGTCGAGTTTAACACAGGATGTGCCGTTTTCGCGGAAACGGAGGCGATCTCCCGACTCTCCCAAAAGGTCACAAAAGAAGACCTTTTGGCAGGCCTGCACAGAGCCCTTGCGGCTCAGATCAATAGCCTGGCGGAGAGAATGGGTGTGGAGCAGGAGGTCGCCATGGTTGGAGGCGGAGCAAGAGATATAGGCTTGGTGCAGGCATTAAGAGAAATCAGGGGTCACGATATCCTTGTCCCCCCGAATCCCCACATGACAGCCGCATTAGGAGCAGCGCTCATTGCTTTTGAGAGTTGTAGGAGATAAGATTGAAATGAAGAATTAATTTTTATATATTTTTCTACAGGATGCAATCCAATCAAATCCCCCCCTGCCTACCGCAGGCAGGCATCCCCCCTTTGCCCTCCGGATCAGAGACCGCTCT
>DYHU01000106.1:2711-3907 GCA_020724025.1 Syntrophorhabdus sp.
CTGGGTCGGAGACTAAAGGGGGGTGAAGGGGAGATGGGTAAAGGAGAATTTCGATGAGTTCCACACAAGGCGGCGTTTTTTCCACGGTTGAAAAGTATTATAAGGATTATGGACTGAGAGCTAAGGCGCTAAAAGAGGAAGGAAAGAAGATCATCGGCTATGTCTGTTCCTTTGTCCCCCTCGAGATCATCACGGCATCAGGATGCATCCCTTTTCGGGTGAGGGGCAATATCCATGAGCCCATTACCAAAGGGGATACGCTCCTTGAAACCATCGTATGTCCATACTATCGAAGTATCTTCGACCTCTCGGTAAAAGGGAAATATGACTTTCTCTCAGGCCTGGTTATCCCTCATGGATGTGATAGCATGGTTCGAAGCTTCAGTGCCTGGAGTTATTCTCTTCCCTATGCTTATTTTCACTTTGTCAATATTCCTACGGTCTGTGCGGAATCGTCCTATGAATTCTTCAACGCTGAAATCGATACCTTCAAAAAGAGTCTCGAGAAGTTTACCGGGAAACGGATTACGGATGGCGATATGAATGAGGCCATTCGAATCCATAATGAAAACAGGGATAAGGTGAGAGCCCTCTATGAGTTGAGAAAAGTTGACCCGCCACTTATCTCCGGAACCGAATTGACGATGGTGCTGACCGTGGGATCAAGTTTACCCATTGGCGAATCCAACGCTCTTTTTGACCAGGTTCTGGAAGAAATGGGCAGAAGGGGAAGCTCTTCAGTGAAGAAAGGGCCCCGGATATTTATTGATGGCGCTTGTCTCGACAATATTGAACTCATCAGACTGGTGGAAGAACTTGGAGGCAATGTGGTGGCCGATACCATTTGCAACGGAGCCAGGGATCATTTTCCAAAGACGGATGTGGGTGGGGACCCAATCGATGCGCTGGCTCATCGTTATCTTGAAAAGATCAATTGCCCGAAAACCTACAGGGCGAACAGGGCGGGCACCTTTGAGGGAGATATTGAAAACCGGTTTGGTGATGTCGGAACCTATACGAGAGAATTCAAAGTGGATGGAGCGATTCTCTATGTCTATAAGTATTGTGATCCTTTCGGGTTTGAAGTTCCCGCACGAAAGGCCTACTATCAATCGCTCAATCTCCCGCTTCTTCATCTGGAGGATATCTATTCTGCGGGGACGATTAGTCAACTGAGAACCAGGATTCAGGCCTTT
>DYHU01000106.1:4007-11469 GCA_020724025.1 Syntrophorhabdus sp.
GAGCAGAAAGAGGCGAAACCGAAGAAGAGGATGACCGCCACAAAGGCGGCTGCTTCCATCGGCCCCATGGTGAAGGAGTTTATCACCGGAACCCTCCAGGCAAAGGCTGAGGGAAAACAGAAGGTGGCCTATACCTTCATCGTCTGCCATCACGAAGAGATCTTCAGGGCTCTCGATGTGATCCCGGTGTGGACGGAGAACTTTGCAGGCATCTGCGGCGCAAAGAGAGATGCGGAGAGATTCCTTCAAAGAGCGGAATCGCTCGGTCTCTCCCGTTCCTTATGCACCTATGCCCTTTGCGGGATTGGTTTCGATCAGTGGAGGGAAGAACTGGGGCAGATGCCTCCGGAGGCTCCCTGGGGCGGGCAGGTCCGGCCTGATTTCATGATCTCAAGCGGTCAGATCCTCTGCGATCCGCGATCGAAGTGGTTTCAAGCCTCTCAGCAATTTATGCCGGATGTTCCCATCTATAATATCGATCTTCCCTATCCCCTTTTTCAGGAGAATCGTGACCACAGGGAGGTATTGGGCTATTACCATCAATATATTGTCAATCAATTGCGCGGGCTGGTGGCCTTCCTCGAAGAGCAGACGAAAAAAAAGATGGATTATGATCGCCTGAGGGAGCTGGTGGACCTGAGCGATCGGACCTGGAATTTGATTGATGAGACCTATAAGCTCCGGCGGGCCGTGCCCTGCCCCATGGGGACGGGCGACGCCATGAATACCATGGTGCCCATCAACTTTATGATGGCGACCCAGAAGGCTTATGATTTCTTCGTCGATCTTAAGAAGGAATTGGAGGAGAAAATCGCCAAAGGAGAAGGCGAGGTTGAAAATGAGAAGTACAGGCTCATGTGGGGAGGCGGATTGCCTGCCTGGTATGCCCTGAACGATTTCAATTACTTCAACAACAAGGGAGCATCCTTTCCTGTGGAGACCACCTACCGAATGGTTGCACCACTGAATGAGATGGATATCCCCGAAACGAAGGATCCCATCGAGCACCTGGCATGGAGGTGGCTCGGTTACTGGACCTTCTGGTATGACAGGGCGAAGAAGAGGCCCGGATCAGAGCCCGATGTGGAACGATTGATCAACTGGATCGAAGAATACAAGATTGACGGTGTCGTCATGCATGAGGCCTTTTCATGCCGGACCTGGCATGTGGGCCTCATCTGGCAGTTGCATCAACTGTCAAAAATTTATAAACCCATTCCTGTCCATGTGATCGGAAAGGATGGAAAGAAAGAGAAGGTTTACAGGGAACTTCCTTCGCTGATCTTAGAAAGCGATATCATTGACATCACCTCCTATTCAGAGGTCGATACGAGAAACAAGATCGATGCTTTCGTCGGAACGCTGGAATCGATTCGAATGAACAAGGCAGCCTGATCCCCCTCACCCTTCCCCTCTCTGGTGGCCACAGGCGTCACGCCTGTGCTACTGGGGAGAGGGAGGGAGTGAGAGAGCCTCTACCTTTGAGAGATTCTATTGACCCCCTACTTTGCGGGCATTGATGTCGGTTCAACGATGACGAAGGTGGTGATCCTGAATCACGGGATTGTCGCATCGATCATTGGACCGACTGGTCCGGAGCAGCGTCGATTGGCCAACAGAGTGATGGAAGGGGCGCTGAAACGAGCCGACCTCACTATTCAGGACATCACCTTCATTGTCGCCACAGGCTACGGAAGAATTAACGTCCCTTTTGCTGACAAGCAGTTCACAGAGATCACCTGTCATGCCAGGGGGATTGTCCATCTCTTTCCCGAAGCCAGGACGATCATCGATGTCGGCGGACAGGACGTGAAAGGAATACAGATCGACGCCTCCGGCAAGGTCCTCGATTTTGTGATGAATGATAAATGCGCCGCTGGCAGCGGTCGATTCATCGAAGTGATTGCCGATACCCTTGGAGTTCCATTGGAGGAAGTGGGGGACCTCTCTCTCCAAAGCAAGAATCCTGCGAAGATCAGCAACATCTGCACCATCTGGGCACAACAGGAAGTGGCGTCGAGTCTGGCAGAAGGGGTGGCTGTTGCCGATCTTCTTGCGGGCGTCCACCAGTCGCTTGCGGACAGGATTGGCAGAATGGTCAACCGGCTGAGAGTGGAGAAAGCGGTCGTTGTGACAGGCGGAGGCGGGAAGAACAGGGGGTTGCTTCAAGCCCTTTCCGAACAATTGGGCCATGAGATTCTGGTTCCTGATGAGCCTCTGATCACCGGAGCCCTCGGCGCCGCTTTAATGGGAAAGGAGATTGTTGAGAAAGCCAGAAAGAGTTGTACACCGATCGAGACCAGGGAGCGTATTTTGGAGGAGGTTGAAATTCTGTAACCTTTCGATTCTCATTGATTTTTCCTTTGAAGACGATTTCCATAAAGAGTCTATTTTTTTCTTGACAAAAAATGAATATCTGTTAGACTTTCGGCGTCTAATTAATTGAAAAGAAAGGGGGTGAAATAAGATGAGAAAGGCGTTATGTATTGCTATCCTTGCAGGCTTTATGTTCTCCATTCTGATGGCCGGCGGCGCATGGGCCCAGATCAAGAAAGACGTGATCACCTTCGATGTCCCTTATGGGAAGGTTACCTTCACCCATAAGAAACATGCGGAGACACTGAAGATTGATTGCCTGAAGTGCCATCACGATTGGAAGAAGGGCGAGACCAGCGGCAAGCTCTGCAAAGACTGTCACAAGGCCGAGACAGAAGGGAAGGCTATCAATGCGAAAGAAGCTTACCATAAGAACTGCAAAGGATGCCATGATGACCTGAAGAAAGCTAAGAAACCTACCGGTCCAGCAGGATGCACCCAGTGCCATGTGAAAGCGAAAAAATAGGCTGGAAAGTTTTGCAGGTAAAAAGGGGTAGTTCTCAGAAGGAACTACCCTTTTTTTTCAAGCAAATTCGCTTGACAGCGAACGACCGTATATGTTAGATATTTCAAATACTTGCCCGCCTTCGGTAATCCTACCTTGGGTGGGCGGGTCCGCCTGAATGCACTTTAAAGAACTCTAAAAACTTACGAGGTCATAGTGAACAATAAGGAAAAAGGGGTTTTTGATATCGTCTTCGATTTTTTCCGTTCCCTCAAGCTCACCATCTTTCTTCTAATTCTGCTTGCTACCCTCTCCATTATCGGCACGTTGATCAAGCAGAACGCCTCGAGCGCGGAATATATTCATCGATACGGAGTTGAACTCTATAATGTTCTGGAGTTCTTTAACATCTTCGACATGTATCACTCCTGGTGGTTCAGCGCCATTCTCCTGCTTCTGGTGGTCAATTTGATCGCCTGTTCCCTCCACCGATTTCCAGGGGTATGGAGACAGATCTCCCGTGAATCCGGGGCAAGAGAGATGAAAGACTCGATGTTCAAGACCCTTCCGTATGTGGAGCGAATCAAGCTCTCCAATCCGGGAGGGATGAAAGAGGATGAGATTCGATCGCTTCTAAAGAGGGGATTTAAAAACCCGCAACGGATCGAGGGAGAATCGTTTATCACCCTCTATTCCGAAAAGGGAAGGTTTTCCAGACTGGGAGTTTACATCACCCATTTAAGCATTCTCTTGATCCTCATCGGAGGGATCACAGGTTCACTCTTCGGCTTCAGGGGATTTGTCAATATCCTGGAAGGCGAAACAGTGGATCACATCGCCCTGAGGGTCAAGGATGAGGAAGTTACAAAACCCATCGGTTTTTCGATTCGATGTGACGATTTCAGAGTCATCTTTTATGATCTCAAGGGGCCGGAGAAAATTGTGAAAGAGTATATGAGCGACCTCACGATACTTGAGAACGGGAAAGAGGTTTTGAAAAAGACGATTGAGGTCAATCATCCCCTCCATTATAAAGGATTGGCCTTCTATCAATCGAGTTACGGAGCGATCCACGATCTCGCCGTTGGTGTTCAGTGGAAGAATAGAAAGGAGAAAGCCCTCTTAAAGGTCTCTGAAGGAGAAACGGTTCCCATCCCCAATTCGCCAGCCCTCCTACGGGTGTTAAAATATTCTCACCAAGTACATAATTTTGGAGAAGGGGTTCAGGTGGCTCTATTCAAACCCAATCAGGAGCCCCGTGCCTTTTGGTTATTAAAAGGTTTTCCTAAATTTGATGAACAGAGGAATGATGAGTTTATCCTCAGTCTCGAAGAGGTCATTGAAAGGGAATATACAGGCCTTCAGGTGACAAAAGACCCTGGAGTCTGGATTGTCTGGGCTGGATGTAGCCTGATGATCATCGGCTTCATCATTTCTTTCTTCTTTTCCCATCAGAGGGTCTGGGTAAAAATTCCTTCGAGGGCTGGAGAAGAGATCGTTCTGGCGGGATCCACCAATAAGAATAAGGTGGGATTTGAAAAGAAATTCGGCCAACTGGTGGAAGGAGTACGGGGAAAAAGTTCGTAGGGGCGATTCATGAATCGCCCCTACAGAGTTAAGAGTTAAAAATTTTTTGAAAAATCATGAATCACCAACACGAGTCACGAATCACGGAGGAATTGACCGGGGGAGGAATGGATATTGCCTTTTTCAGGAATGCGGTGCAATATATCCAGGAACATTTTGTTTAACCCTGAGAGGGGGAAGGGAGGAACTATGAACAAAGCCGAACTCATCAACAAGGTTTCAGAGCAGACGAATGTGACACAAAAGGTGGCCAAGGTGATCGTTGACACCCTCTTCGATGGAATGAAGGAGAGCCTCCAGAAGGGGGAACGGATCGAGATCAGAGGATTCGGCAGTTTTATGGTGCGCAATTACGGGGGTTACAAGGGCCGAAACCCAAAGTCAGGAGAGATCGTCGAAGTCCCTCCCAAGAAGCTTCCCTTCTTCAAGGTCGGGAAAGAGCTGAAGGAGATGGTCAATACGACGGGAAAGAGCTAAAGGGTTTTCCAGTATTGCCTTTGAATCTCTTTCAATTGAAGGATAAATCGTTCGATTCGAGAATAATCAGCCTCTTCCTTTTTCAGCAGGTCTTTTTTATCAAGGGGGGAGGCCTGAGCGAGCTCCTTTAATACACCTTTCACTGACCGTCCCTGCCCAGAGACGTCATAACCTCCCTCAAGGGTGATGACCAGCTTTCCCTGAGCAGTCGCTTCGGCGACCTCCATCAGGACCTGGGTCATTCTTGAAAACCCTTTCTCCGTTACCTCCATCCCGCCCAGGGGATCATCGTGATGGGTATCGAACCCGGCAGAGACCAGGATCAACTGGGGTCGATATTCGAGGGCGATCGGTTTGAGAAACTTCTCAAAGATATTTCCATATTCAGCATCGCCCGCCCCCGTTGAAAGAGGAACGTTGACAGTAAACCCCAACCCCTTTCCTTTTCCCATTTCTTTGGCTGATCCTGTCCCGGGATAGAAGAAACCGTAACGATGGGTGGAAAAGTAGAGAACTTTCGGGTCTTCATAGAATGAATTCTGAGTTCCATTTCCGTGATGGACATCCCAGTCGACGATCAGGACCCTCTCCAGGGAGAAACGCTTGATCGCATACTGTGCACCGATGGCCACATTGTTGAAGAGACAGAATCCCATTGCCCTATCCCTTTCCGCATGATGGCCAGGCGGCCGGACCAGGGCAAATCCATTGTTCAGTCTTCCCTCCATCACCGCCTTGATCAATTCTAACAGACCTCCAGCAGCGAGAAGGGCGGTGTCATACGATCTGGCGCAGGTGGAGGTGTCCATATCGAGACGGCAGTAGGGCTTTCCTGCGGTTCGCGCAACCTCATCGATGTAGGCCGGAGCGTGAATCATCTCCAACTCCTCACGGGTGGCTGGACGAGATCTCACCTCTTCAAGGAAGCCTTTCATCTCCGGTTCTTCGAGCATCTTATAGATGACCCTTAGTCGTTCCGGGCTTTCGGGGTGACCCGGATCCATCATGTGATCCAAATACCTGTTGTCCTTCACAATCCCTGTCCGGTTCATCTTTTCTCCTCTCTCGCCGGATTCACCAGATCGGGCGAGCGTCCTTGGTCTCTTTTTTAACCATTGGTTTTAGTTGAACACGAAGCGGAGTTCCACCTTCTTCTTTTAATTGAATCTCTGTTTCCCAATTTCGGTATCCGGATAAGGTTAACCTGACATGATGCTTCCCAACAGGGAGTTCCAGTGTTATCGGAGCATTTCCTTTCAGGACGCCGTTCACAAAGACCTGGGCTCCAACCGGTGTGCTCTCGACCTTAAGAAAAGGAAGAGTCACCTTCTCCATTTTTTGTTCAATTTTTTGGACGGGTTCCGTCTTCGGGACGACGGCCTTCTCTTTCTCTCCCGGAATGACGAGATGGTAGAAGAGTATTCCTAAAAGAAGAAGAACGATTCCTGCCGGGACGAAGAGCACATACCGGGGCTTCTTTTTGACCGTCGGAGGGAACACGGCGGCAGGGTCCAATTCCTGAAGCATATTTCTTAACGCCACAGCAAGACTCTTTCCCCGATCAAAACGTTCTTCCGGTTTTTTTGGGAGGCATTTCATGATGATCTTAGAGAGGCTCTCGGGAATGGCGGGGTCAATCTTGGATGGCTCAATGGGATGTTCCTGGGTGATGGCGTTAAAGAGGGCCGCCATGTTATCGCCTTTAAAGGGCCTTCTTCCGGTGGTCAATTCATACAGGATGATTCCCAACGAGAAGAGGTCGGAGCGGCCATCGACCGGACGGCTCAATACCTGCTCGGGGGACATATAGGCAGGGGTGCCAAGGATCTCTCCAGCCTGCGTCTGCTGGGGCATGGATGGGTCTTCAAGATGGGCGATGCCAAAGTCCGTGATCTTGATCTGATGGGTCGATTGGAGGATGATGTTGCCAGGTTTGACATCTCTGTGGATAATTCCCTTCTGGTGGGCGTAGTCAAGGGTTTCGGCCACCTGGACGCCCAGATGCACGATCTCCTTCAGGCCCAATCTTTTTTTCTCCATGACCTGGTTTAAGGTCTCCCCATCGATGAATTCCATGGCAAGATAGATCGTTCCCCGGCCCTGTCCGATATCATAGATGCTGACGATATTGGGGTGGGAGAGCCGACCGATCGCCTTTCCCTCTGTGAGGAATCTGAGGACAAAAGCCTCACTGCTGATCCGATCCTGACGCAGGACTTTTAAGGCGACCGGCCTTCCGAGCTGAGGATCGTAGGCCTGGTAAACCACACCCATCGATCCTTTCCCCAATTCCCCGGTAATCTGATAACGGCCAAACCCGCCCCCCTTGATCTCCGCCTTCTCTTCTGCGCCTCCTGCGCCTTTAATAAATCCCCTGATGGCGGACAGGACATTTCCGAACTCGAAACTGGAGAGGAAGCTCTTGCTCGTCTTCCGCAATCTTTCAGACATCACCCGGTTGATGGTGATGAGCGTGGTCATGGCCGTATTCGGGTCTTTTTTCTGGAGATCGAAGAAGTCCTCTTTTTTAAGGATGAGGACCTTTGTTTTTTTTGCGGCATAGGCTGAACCGGAGCG
>DYHU01000513.1 GCA_020724025.1 Syntrophorhabdus sp.
ACGGCCGTTGTCCATCCTGCAACGAAAGCATCCCAGGTGTCTGGAGTTAAATTCTATGTAACAGTTTAGCTGTTTGAAAGATATAACCTATTCAAAGGTTTTTTGGCCTGTCATTCCTGCGAAAGCAGGAATCCAGGCGATTACATGGTTTCCCGCTTTGGCAGGGACACCCCGTACTTGATACGGGGCGGGAATGACGGAAAAGGGCTTTTTCAAAAGGAGAAAACAGATGAAGGATAAAATAAATCCGGTGGACTATTCCCATCTTATCCTGGCCAGGACTCACAGAGACCGGATTAGAGACAGTCTCACCGTGATCATGAAAGGGGAAGGCGTTCGGGTCTTCGATCAGGATGGGAGGCGTTACCTCGACCTTGAAGCAGGCATGACCCGGCCTGTCCATGTGGGTTATGGACGGAAGGAGATTGCCCAGGCGGCTTATGATCAGATGGTCGAGCTCTGCTATTTCACCCCCATGGAATTCGCAAATGCACCTGCCCTCCAATTGGCAAATATTCTATCGGAAATCACTCCCGGGAATATAAACCAATTCTTTTTCGTCTCAAGCGGTTCGGAGGCTGTGGAGTCAGCCATCAAACTGGCCAAACACTATCATTATTACAGGGGAGATAAAAAACGCTATAAAATCATCTCAAGGCGTGGTGCCTACCACGGGGTCACCGGTGGAGCCTTGAATGTCCTTGGCACGGTCCTCCCTATGCGTCAGATCATGGAGCCTCTTGCACCTGGGACCATCTTTGTGGAGTCACCTTACTGTTACCGTTGCCCCCTTCATCTCTCTTATCCCGGTTGTGATCTGGCTTGTGCGAGGGATCTCGAACGGGCCATCCAGTTTGAGGACCCCGAACAGATCTCGGCCTTCATCGGAGAACCCATCCAGCAGGGTTTTGGCGCTTATGGTCCTCCAAAAGAATACTGGAAGATCGTCCGGGAAATCTGCGACCGGCATGGAATTCTCCTCATCATAGATGAGGTGATTTGCGGGTTCGGGAGAACGGGAAAATGGTTCGGGATCGACCATTTCGATATTCAACCCGACATGATCACCATGGCAAAAGGAATCTCGAGCGGTTATGTCCCTCTCGGAGCAGTGGGATGCACTGATAAAGTCATGGAACCCATAGAAATCTTTCATCACCTTCATACCTATTCGAATCATCCGGTCGCCTGTGCGGCGGCCCTGAAAAATTTAGAAATCATGAAAGAGGAGAAGCTGATTGAGAATTCACACAGCATGGGGATCTACTTTTTAAAAGGCTTGAAAAGCCTCGAATCCCATCCGATCGTGGGAGAGGTTCGAGGAACCGGCCTTTGGACCGCCATCGATTTCACCCTGGACAAAGAGAAGAAGACCCCGTTTCCTCCGAATCAGGTCGTCCGTTTGACCGACCGGGCCAAGAAAAAAGGGCTGATCATTAAGACGATGGGCCAGGCCCTCGAATTTGCCCCTCCCCTCATCATACGGAAGGAAGAAATTGATGAGGCCATCCGGATATTGGACGAATGTATCACCGAAGAAGAAAAAGAATTGAATCTATTGTGGTGATTCTAAAACTTCTTTACATTAATTCCGAAATCGTCATTCCCGCGGAAGCGGGAATCCAGCTCAGAAACACTGGATTCCCCCGTATCAAGTACGGGGCAGGCTCAGTCAAGCCCGGAATGACAAAATATGGAAGCGTTCCCGGAAAACCTACCCCTCCTAAAAAATCACCTCCCAAAAAATCGCTTGACAAGGAATAAGAGTTTCCGTAAAATTCAGGAAATTATTTGAAACAATGTTCTATATATAGAACTCCCCTTTGAGGTCCATATCTCTTGAGAAGCCTGCCCAAGGAGAAAAAGAAATCCAATAAGAAAAAGTC
>DYHU01000514.1 GCA_020724025.1 Syntrophorhabdus sp.
AGATGACAAAGGTAAACCCCGAAAGAAGGAAGGTCGGAAGAAAACCGATGATCATCGCCATCTGGTTGGCTAAAAGCTGTGTTCCCGCAACCGCGGAGATGGTCAGGCCCATGGCCAAGGCCACGATCAGGTAGATACAGGAAAGGAGGAGAAGGAGCAGCACGCTTCCCCTCAATGGAACATGGAAGACCAGCCTCCCCATCAGAACAGATAGCGATAGATCCAGGAGGCCCACGAAAAAATAAGGGAATAATTTCCCGATGATCAACTCTGCTTTCCGGACAGGCGTGGAGATGAGGAGCTCCATGGTTCCTTTCTCCCACTCCCTCACCACCACCTGACCGGTGAGAAGCACTCCGATGATCGAAATGATAACAGCCACCAGTCCGGGGATAAAATAATTTTTCGACTCCAGCTCTTCATTGAACCAGATTCTTGTTCGTCCTTCCAGCGGCGGGTCCGGCCTCTTTTTACCCATCCGTTCGATTTTCAAGAAGGTTTTCTCCTGTGTGTATTCCCGGACAACAGCCTGGACATAACTGAGGATGATATTGGCTGTATTGGAATCGCTCCCATCCAGCACCACTTGAACCGGAGCTTTCTTCCCGCCTTTCACTTCTCTGGAGAAGTCTCGCGGCAGGACTAGCCCCATCTTGACGGCTCCTTCATCGATCAGCCTTCTCATCTCTCTTTCATCCTGAACAAAACTGTATAGGTCGAAATACGGAGAACCACTGAACCGATGGACGAAGGAAAGGCTCTCCTGAGTTCCATCATAATTTAGAACAGCCATCTTCACTTTTTTCACATCGAGGCTCACCGCATAACCGAAGAGGAGCATCAGAAGGGCAGGCATGAGGATCACCAGCGCCAGGCTTCTTGGGTCACGATAGATGTGGATAAACTCCTTCCTGGCGATGGCCCAGGTCCGAGACGGGCTCACCTCTCATTCTCCTTTTCAATCAACGAGACAAAGACATCTTCGAGGGAAGGCCGGATCCATTCCAGCCTCTTCAGAAGAATTCCCTGCCTTTGAAATAATAATTTAATCTCCTGCTCTGGATCCATTCCTTCTTTACCGATCACATGGAGTCCATCTCCAAAGACAGCCGCCTCAGATGTCCATGGGGCCTTTTTTAGAAGATCGAGAGCTGGAATCAGAGGATCACATTCCACTTCCAGAACGCCCCGGGATAGGGTCTCCATCTTCAATGCCGTCGGGGTGCCGAGGGTAATGATCTTTCCCTGATAGATCAATGCCAGCCGATCGCAATATTCCGCCTCATCCATATAGTGGGTCGTGACAAAGGAGGTGACACCCTCCTCGGCCATCTGCTGGATCAGGCTCCAGAAATTCCGTCGTGAAATGGGATCCACTCCAGAGGTGGGTTCATCGAGGAAGAGGATGGCGGGTTGATGAAGAAACGCACAGGCCAGTGCAAGCCGCTGTTTCCATCCTACAGCCAGCGTCCGGGTGATTCGATCCCTGAGTTCTTTAAGACCGGTCATTTCCATAACCTGTTCTTCCCTCACCTCTCGGACAGAACCCGAAAGGCCATAGATCCCCCCGAAGAAATGAAGGTTCTCCATCACCGTCAGGTCCTCGTAAAGAGAGAACTTTTGAGACATATATCCGATCACCTGTTTGACCTTGTCGGGCTCTTCGATGATATCAAATCCTGCGACCTCCCCTTTCCCTGAAGTGGGCATCAACAATCCGCAGAGCATGCGGATGGTCGTCGATTTCCCAGCCCCATTGGGTCCAAGAAAACCGAAGATCTCGCCCTTCTTTACCTGAAAATGGATGTGATCGACGGCGACAAAATCACCAAAGGTCTTGCAAAGGTTTTCCACTTCAACGGCATAAGAATTCATAAACCCTC
>DYHU01000515.1 GCA_020724025.1 Syntrophorhabdus sp.
ACCGCCAGTGTGAACCATTGAGGACGTTGAGCTTGGGTCAGCTCCAGGAGACAGTCCAACGCCCGGTCTTCCCCGCATCTTGCCAGCAATCCGATCAGACTAAGTGCTGCCCCGCCCGGGATGTCCGCGCGGAGAAGCGCATCGCGAATGACTTCAATGACGCCACGGTCATTCTTCAAATGCAGAGCCAACGCCCATACCGCAACTGCAGCATCCTCGGACGGCTTTACTCCGCGGCTGTCCCCTGGATTGGCAAGGATGAATTGAATCAGTTGCTGCGTTGTCTTCTCTTTTGCCCATGAGTAGATGGTGGTGGAGAAAAGGCGGCCATCTTGGGAGCCTCGGCGTCGGGCGTCTTTCAACCGAGTCTTGTACTGCTCGTACAGCTTGTCAATGTCCACTATGTCATCCGGCATGAGGCGGAAATCGGAGATCTCTTCTGACGCTGCCGGTTGAGCAGTTCGCAGGTCTTCATGTTGTGGCAGGCCGTCAGAGGCTCGGTCTTGCATCGCACCAATCGGAGACCCGTGAGCGCCGCGTGTGGAAGGCGCCGGACGGCCATCAGCGCGCCAAGAGGCAACTACCCAGCCCACAACAAGGACGACCATGGCCGCCACGATGGGCAGGAGAATCGCTGCCGCGCGCGCCGGTAGTAGCCGTTTCCTTGCTGTCACCATCGTATGCAATGCCTCAAGAAATCTCATGCATAAGAATCGAACCCCAAAGCACCGGGCATTGGCAACCCCAGGCATGGGCACCAATGACGGTCACACGCAACACTTCAGACATTCCTGCGAGTTGCGCGCTGCCTTGCTCCTCGGCCAATCCTTGAATGACATCCGCCACGCACGCCGCCCCCTTGAAGCGATGCAACCGTGTGGTCACGCCACAAATCATCAGCCTACCCACCGCCGTCTTCGTGGCCTCAAATGCCCAAAAGTGGAACGCGGTTGTGTGTGGCATCATTGCAATCCCCAAGGGACCTCCAGTCACAGTGCGTTCGAATGGCTTGGCCACGGCGCTAGTCGGTCCACACACGAAGTCTGCCCACCCCTTCCCAGTCACGCTAAATCACTTTTCGCAATTGTGGAAAATAACGTAACCTTATCTTTTTCAAGGAGTAACATGGCACAAAGCCCGGTGGCCACGAATGAACACGAAAACACACGAACAGAAGGGGATGCTATCCTTGGCAGCTACACATTTCCTCCTTGTTTCCTTTCGTGACAATTCGTGCCCTTTCGTGACCCTATCATTCGGGGCAACCTATTTACTTTCGACCACAACAGTTACGTTATTTTCCATGATCACGAAAAGTGATATAGTTCCATCCGGTCCGAAATCCGGACAATTGGCTTGGTCTGCGCGTACAGAATTACCCCCGCCCGCGCCCTTTCGCCACCACGGCGTGATGACGGTCGGTTCCTTTTCGCCCGGCAATTCCGACGTCGTACAGACCTTCGTGAACGAACGTGGGAATTTCCTGCGGCCTGAGCAGCTTGGGCCGCACGTCGGGGTCGGTGACGACGAGCCTGTAGTTTCTGCTGCGGGCATGGACGGAAGACCATGCCTGTTCGATGAACCTCAGCGTGGCGTCCTCAAGACTTCCCTTCGGGATTGCGAAACGGATGGTAACCATGCGGATACCTTCTTCAACAATAATCCAGGGCAGCGGGTTGTTCCTACCCCCCAAGCAACACCCGTATGAAACTCACACGAAGCCACAAAGCCACAAAGTCTCTCAATCCAGTTTTTCGTTGATGACACGAAAGATGCCGTCCTTCATCTTTCGTTTTCATTCATGGCTTCCTCTTTTCGCACACGCCCAGAGAACGAATGTTCTCCATATCCTTCCTTTGTGTCTTTGTGGCTTCGTGTGAGT
>DYHU01000516.1 GCA_020724025.1 Syntrophorhabdus sp.
AAGGAGCCTTCCGGATGGGAAAGGATGAGATCATCCCAGTCGGGATAGGTTATGGGGTTGAGGATTTGGATGTCCATGAAAAGTGTTGCGGGTTAAAAGAACAAAACCTGGAATATTGGAATAATGGAATGATGGAATAATGATGGTCTCGTAAAAAGTCTGAAAAGGCTATTTTCTGTCATTCCTGCGCAAGCAGGAATCCAGTATTTTCATGTAGTTAGAATTTTCTGGATTCCCGTTTTCACGGGAATGACGACTTTTTACGATTCCATCAATAATGGATAAAAAAACAAGTTACGAGTTACGTGTTTCGAGTTCCGTGGTAAGTGGTGAGTGTAAAAACCAAGACGAAGTTTCAAAAAACTGCTTGACTTTGTCGGCGACATACCGGATTTGCTGCTCTGTTAATTGTGGAAACATGGGGAGAGAAAGGATTTCAGACGAAACCTTCTCGGTTACAGGAAAATCGCCTTTCTTCAATCCGATATTCATATAAGCACTCTGGAGATGAAGCGGCACAGGATAATGAAGACCTGTCATTATACCGTTTTCTGAAAGATATCTCTGAAGCTCATCCCTCCTTCGAACCCTTATAATGTAAAGATGATAAACGGCTTTAGACCAGGATGGTTCATAGGGAGTGATAACAGTGTTGAGTGATGAGTGATGAGTGTTATGTGTTAAGTGTTTAGTATACAGAGAGGCATTTAGGCGACGCTTTTCATTCCATTCAGAAAGATATCTCAGCTTTATTCCGAGAATCCCGGCCTGGATGGCATCCAGCCTTCCATTATAACCTTCAAATTCATGGTAGTATTTCTTTGCTTGGCCGTGATCTCGAAGCATCCTCACCTTTTGGGCGATTTTTTCATCATTGGTCGTAACCGCTCCGCCCTCCCCACAAGCCCCAAGGTTTTTCCCGGGATAGAAACTGAAGGCCGAAGCCAATCCCATGGATCCTGCTTTTTTCCATTTTTTATCTTTTCCGGAATAATAAAGCGCCCCATGGGCCTGGCAAGCATCCTCTATCACCACCAGACCGTATCGATCGGCAATCTCCTGAATGGAGTCCATATCGGCGGGCTGGCCATAGAGGTGGACGGGCAACACAGCCTTTGGCTGTGGTTTGAGGTTGGAGGTTGGAGGCCGAAGGCTGTGGTTGGAGGTTGGAGGCTGTAGGCTGGAGGAAAAATTATCATTAGGGTTTACTGATTGCGGGTTTACATTAGTTGCCTCTAACCTTGAACCTCTAACCTTACATCGCTTTTTTAAGTGGTCTTCGAGTTGATTAGGATCCATGTTGTAGGTTCGTTCGTCGATATCGACAAAGGCAAGAGTTGCTCCGGTTTGGGAAATGGCTTCTGTCGTGGCGATAAAGGTATTTGGGACTGTAATGACCTCATCCCCGGGGCCAATCCCCGCCGCGATTAAAGCAAAACGCAGGGCATCGGTGCCGCTGTTAACCCCAACACAATATTTGGCCTCACAGAATTTGGCAAATTCTTTCTCAAAAGATTCGACTTGCATGCCCCCTATAAATGAGGCCGTCTCAAGACAATTCCTGAATACTTCGACCAGCTCCTCTTCCAGCTCCTGATGTGGAGTGATCAAGTCTAAAAATGGAATTTGCATGATTAATCCTTTCATTTGTTAAAGGTTAGAGGATCACTTCGCTAGAGGTTGGAGGCAAACATGTAAGAACGTTAGAGGTTTGAGGTAAAATCAATTTTGAACTGGCCTCTTCTTCCCACGGAGGGAGTTTATGAGGCCGTTGAGTTTACGGTCAATTTGTTCACACCGGTTTCTGATCTCGATAGCTTCTTCCTCTGAGAATAAACGCCTCCTTCGAAAGATTTCGTTTAAAGTCACCACTTCATATA
>DYHU01000107.1 GCA_020724025.1 Syntrophorhabdus sp.
CCTCTCTGTTAGCGATACAGGCATTGACAGTCTTAGTCGCATGGATATATTCTTTTGTAGTCACCCTCCTTCTGCTAAAGGTCCTTGACCGGACCATGGGATTGAGGGTGAGCGAAGAGCACGAAATCAATGGTTTGGATATAAGCCAACATGGGGAAGCGGGGTATAGTTTTTAAGAAAACTCGTAGGGAACGGTTTCAAACCGTTCCCTACTCTGAGCTAATATGGGAGGCGAAATGAAAAAGATCGAAACGATCATCAAGCCTTTTAAACTGGATGAAGTAAAAAATGCACTAACCAAAATCGGCGTCCAGGGGATGACGATCACCGAAGTCAAAGGGTTCGGAAGGCAAAGAGGCCATACCGAAGTCTATCGGGGAGCAGAATATACGATCGATTTCATCCCCAAGATCAAGATTGACCTCATCGTCAGCGACGAATTGGTTCCCGGGGTGATCGAGACCATTGAGCGGGCAGCCAGGACCGGAAAGATAGGAGATGGTAAAATCTTTCTATCCCCCGTTGAAGAGGTGATTCGTATCCGAACCGGGGAGCACGGGAAAGATGCCATCTGAGTTAGGACTCACGAAAAATGGCCTTGCGGATATAAAAAATCGAATCGCCCAGGGTCTGCCCGCCCATTCCTCTCCCAGAGAATTTCTCCGGCAGCACTCAGACATGATGGATGGCCTGGTAAGGAAGGCTTTTCAATCAGCCCGGGCCAAAGTCCCATCTCCATCGGTCTGTCTGATGGCGATTGGAGGCTATGGAAGAGCTGAACTGGCGCCTTACTCCGATATCGACCTCCTCCTACTTTACTCCCCTTCAAATAAGAATGAACTTTCTCCTTTGGCCGAGCAAATCCTTTATCCCCTCTGGGATTTAGGACTCGATGTCAGCTGCAGTTCAAGATCGATCGATGAGTGCTTGAAAATGGCTCGGTCCGATATCCAGGTCAAAACAGGTTTAATCGACGGCCGCTATCTGGACGGAGAATACGAATTCTTTCGGAATTTATATGGTCTCTTTACAAAAAAAGTGCTTCACCGCGGGGTACAAAAATTTGCAGAAGCTTTGGCCCGGGATATCCATCCCCGCCGTCAGAAATACGAAGATCCCGCCTATGTCCTGGAGCCCAATATCAAAGAAGGCGAAGGAGGGCTGAGGGATTTTCAAATTGGCCGATGGATCATCAGGGCAAAATACAAGACCGATCGCTGGGAGTCCATCCTCTTTCCCGACCACTCCCGAATGTTAGATAAAAGCATTCAATTTCTCTGGGCGATCAGAAACCATCTCCATCTTTTGAGCGGAAGAAGACAGGATGATCTGACTTTTGAACTGCAGGAGAAAATCGCGCCGCTCCTCGGCTTTCTCCAGGGCACAAAGGGGATCGAGGAGATGATGCGACAATATCACCTCTCCGCCCGGGGAATCTCAAACTTTTTCCATGACATTCTCGACCGGGTTCTCTATGAACCCTCCGCTTTTAGGAAAATTATCTTTTTCTTTCAGCGGAAGAGGATGGATGAAACTTTTGGAATCGCCCATGGCGAACTCCATCTTCTTGACCCCGTTGCCTTCAAGAAAGACCCCTCACAACTGATGACCCTTTTTCAACATTGTCAGGCTTATCAGGCCAAGATGGATTTCCGGACCGAGGAATCTGTGATGGAGGCACTCCCCTTTATCGATGATCGCTTTCGAGCCTCTCAAAAGGTCAATCAAGCCTTTCTTTCGATCCTGAGACGAGGGAAAGGGGCAGACGCCCTTTTGATGAAGATGCATCAACTGGGTTTTCTCTCCCGGTATATCCCTGAATTCTCTGATGTTGAAGGAAAGGTGCACTATGATCTCTACCATGTCCATCCCATTGATCGTCATTCTCTCCTGGCCGTAGAAGAGTCGATACGGTTGAAAGATGGCTTCTATCAAAAAGATTACCCACTTCTTACCTCTCTGATGAGAGAAATTGAAAAAACCGATGTTCTTTTTCTTGCAACCCTCCTCCATGACATCGGAAAAGGACAGGAGGGCGATCACGCTCTCGCCGGTGCTGAAATGACCAAACGGATTGGAAAGAGGATGGGACTGACCTCTGAAGAAAAAGAGTTGATGGCATTCTTGATCAGACGCCATCTCTTTATGTTGGAGACGGCCTTTCGCCGGGACCTCCACGACGAGCAGGCCATCTTGCGTTTTGCCAATGAGGTTGGGGACCCGGTTCGTTTAAAGATGCTCTACCTTTTAACCTTCGCCGACATCAAAGCCGTGGGTCCTGAAGCCTGGACCTCCTGGAAGAACTCTCTCCTTATGGAACTCTTCCTCAAAACCTCCCATTTCTTCGAAAAGGGAGAAGAGGCTCAAGCCTTTCTCAAAAGGGGGGAGACGATCGCTCAATTGTGGCAGTCCCTTCCTCAAGGCACCTTCTCTCCCTATGCAGAGCATCTTCCGGATCGCTATCTATCCACATACTCCTGGGAGGAAATCTCCTGTCATATCAAAATGGCTCAAAGCCTCGAAAAGGAGCTTTTACTTGTAGAATGGAGTCCCGAGGAAGAGGTAAGAGCCAGGGTTACTATTTGCACAAAAGACCGTTACGGACTCTTCTCCAAAATCGCTGGTTCGATGTTCTTAAACCGTTTGAACATTCTTGAGGCACAGATCCATACCTGGGGAAATGGGATCGCCCTCGATACCTTTTATGTCGAAGATCTGACCGGAGAGATTAAACGCCGACTGCAACAGTTTAAAAAAGACCTAAAAGAAATTTTAATCGGAAATATTTCCTTGAAACTCCTTCTCTCCCAGAGGGAAGAGCCAAGTCGGGTTCAAAAGAAAGTGATCCCAAAAGTTCCCGGGGAAGTGAAGGTGAATAATCAGGATTCCGATTTTTATACGATTGTCGAAATCACCGGTGAGGATCGATTGGGAGCCCTTTATGAAATCACCCAGGCCCTGACCGACTGCGGATGCGATATTCACTTCGCACGCATATCCACCTTAGGAAATCGTGTGGTGGATGTGTTCTATGTCCAGGATACCTGGGGAGAGAAAATAAGCGATGTCCATCAGGTGGCCCATCTCAAACAGACCCTCCTCCAGAGGCTTACCTCATAAGAGGCGAGATCCCATTTAGTCGGCAGGGAATGCCGATACAACATGAACAGCATGAAATGCCCACCTGCGATAGATTGGTTTATCTGATCATTCATTGTCCTTCTTGAGCAATTATGTTAGGATGGGTTGAATTCTTTCGATCCCATTGCGGTTTTAAGGAAGTATCGTCTGATGGCAAACGAAGACCTCTCAAAGTTAAGGATCGAGAAGAGCAAGGCTGTTATACGGCCTCGAAGAAAAAAACGAATCGTCCTCTTCGTATTATCCATCCTGATAGTGGCCGTTCTGGGGTTCCTTTATATCAAGGGAGTTTTCACCCCTCCCATTCAAGTCCAAATCGCAACCGTCACCCAGGTCTACCCCTCTCAAACATTGACCGTGCTCAATGCAAGTGGTTATGTCGTTCCCCAGCGTAAATCCGCCCTTGCTTCTAAGGTGACAGGCCGCCTGATCTGGCTTGGGGTTGAAGAAGGGAACCGCGTAAAAAAAGACCAGATCGTTGCCCGCCTCGAAAGTCAGGATGTCATGGCCGCAAGAGATCAGGCAGAGGCCAATGTGAATGCGGCCCGTTTTAACCTCGAGCAGGCAAAGGCAGAGCTCCGGGAATCCACCCTCCATTTGGAACGGAATAAGGCCCTTCTTACCAAGGGATATGTGGCCAGATCGGTCTATGACTCTGCCCTCGCCCGTTATGAGAAAGCAGTTGCGGCTGTAGAGGCGGCAGAGGCAACTCTAAAAGCCAGTCTCGCCGGCCTGGAAGGAGCCAATATTGCACTCGAATACACCTCGATCCGGGCCCCTTTCGATGCAGTGGTGCTTACGAAGAACGCAGATGTGGGCGATATCGTCACTCCCATTGGTGCGGCGGCCAATGCCAAATCAGCTGTCATCACGATTGCGGATATGAATTCTCTTCAAGTGGAAGCCGATGTCTCCGAATCAAATCTCAATAAGATTAAAGTTGGCCAGCCCTGTGAGGTCCAGCTTGACGCCCTGCCCGGAGAACGTTTCCGTGGCGCCATCCATATGATCGTGCCGACCGCTGACCGGACCAAGGCAACGGTTATGGTCAAAGTCCGTTTCGTTGATAAAGATAGCCGCGTTTTGCCGGAAATGAGCGCCAAGGTGGCCTTTCTCTCCAGGCCGGCAAGACCTGAAGAGCAGAAACCTCGTGTTGCCATCAACCAGTCATCCATCGTGAATAAAAAAGGCAAAGAGAAGGTATTCCTTGTCAAGGAGAACAAAGTGGTTGAGACCCCGGTCAGCCTTGGAGTGAAGATCGGTGACATGGTAGAGGTTCTTGATGGAATCAAGGTCGGAGACCAGATCGTTCTCAATCCTCCCGAGCGGTTGAGAAATGGGCTGAAGATAAAAGTGACCGAGAAATAAATAATAACCAGGTTGAGGTTGAGGTTTAGAGTTAGTTCCCCATTTTTCTCGACCTTAACCTAAACCTTAACCTGATAATTTACACCCATGGCGCCCATTGTCGAAATCATCAATATAAGCAAGTCCTACCGGAGGGGTGACCGGACGATCCCCGTACTGGTCGATATTAACCTTGACATTGGAGAGGGAGAGTTTCTCGCATTGATGGGGCCATCCGGCTCCGGGAAGAGCACGCTCCTCAATCTGATTGCCGCCCTCGATCATGCCGATAGCGGAACCATACGGGTAGGAGGCGTTGATATTACGGCCCTCTCCGAGAATGAACTGGCAGAGTGGCGGGCGGTGAATGTGGGATTTATCTTTCAGTTCTACAATCTGATTCCCGTGCTTACGGCCTTTGAAAATGTTGAACTTCCCCTCCTTCTCACCGGACTTTCACGAAAGGAACGAGGAGAGCACGTGGAGATGGCGCTTCGAATCGTCAATTTGGAGGAAAGAATGGACCACTATCCTGCTCAGCTCTCTGGGGGTGAGCAGCAGAGAGTCGCCATTGCCCGGGCCATTGTTACCGATCCCACCATCCTCGTTGCGGACGAACCCACGGGCGACCTCGACAAGGTGGCCGCCAGAGAGATTCTTGAATTGATGGACCGGCTTAATCGTGAATCCCGTAAAACGATCATCATGGTGACCCACGATCCAAGGGCGGCCGAAAAGGCAAGAGTCATTAGACGCCTTGAAAAGGGGTTCTTGAACGATGTTTATTCTCAAGATCCTCATTAGAAATGCTTTCCGCCACAAACTTCGAACCTTTTTAACCGTCCTGGGCATCACTGTTGCCATCCTGGCCTTCGGCCTTCTTCGGACCTTTATCAATGCCTGGTACGGAGGCGTCGAAGCCTCCTCAGCTTCGCGTCTGGTCACCCGGAATTCCATCTCCCTCATCTTCTCTCTGCCCTTCTCCTACAAAGATAAGATCCGCCAGGTCGATGGAGTCAAAATCGTCTCCTGGGGCAACTGGTTTGGTGGAATCTATATCGATGAGAAAAACTTCTTCGCCAACTTTGCCGTTGATGCAAAGAGCTATCTCGAACTCTATCCTGAATATCTCCTCTCTCCTGAAGAGACAAATGGTTTTCTCCGTGACCGTAAAGGCTTTGTCGCAGGTCGCAAGCTGGCCAAACGATTCGGCTGGAAGATCGGAGATACGGTCACGCTAAGGGGAACGATCTTTCCAGGCAACTGGGATTTTGTCCTGCGGGGGATCTATCGGGGGAGAAATGAGACGATCGATGAGACCCAGTTCTTCTTCCACTGGGACTATCTCAATGAATCACTCAAAAAGACCGCCCCCCCTCGCGCGGGTCAGATCGGTTTTTATATGATCGGTATCACTCGTCCCGACCGTGCCACAGAAGTCGCTCTCGCCATTGATAGAACCTTTAAAAATTCGTACGCAGAGACATTGACGGAAACGGAAAAGGCTTTCCAGCTCTCTTTTATCTCCATGTCCGAGACGATCATCATGGCGATCGAGCTTGTCTCTTTTGTGGTCATTATCATCATCATCGCAGTCGTTGCGAACACCATGTCCATGACCTACCGTGAGAGGATTGGCGAATATGCCATATTTAAGACCCTGGGGTACCGTGGCTGGCGTATTGCCGGGATGATCCTCGGAGAATCAATGGTCATCACCCTGATCGGCTGCTTTATCGGAATCATCCTGACCTTTCCGGTTGCCAGAGTCGCCGGGAGGATGCTGAGCAATTACTTCCCTGTCTTCAATGTGGCTGAGGAAGCGATCTATATGGATATCCTCGCTTCCGTCATGGTTGGACTTTTAGCCGCCATTGTCCCAACCTGGCAAGCCGTGAGGATTCGTATTGCGGACGGACTGAGGAGGATTGGTTAATTGGGAGTGCCTCTCTCTTACAGTTTTCGTAACCTCTGGACGCGCAGGCTCACAACCGTGCTTACGGCATCGGGCATGGCCCTGGTCGTTTTTGTCTTCACAGCCATGCTGATGTTGGCCGAAGGTTTGCAGAAGACATTGGTGGAGACAGGATCAAGTGACAACGTCGTGGTCATTCGAAAGAGCGCTGCCACAGAAGTTCAGAGTGGTATTGGCCGATATCAGGCTTCCATCGTAGAAACCCAACCTGAAATCGCCATGGGGGTGGACGGGCAACCCCTTCTTGTAAAGGAGTCTGTCATCATCATCAGCCTTCCCAAAAGGGGGACTGAGAAGGAAGCCTATGTCACCATCCGCGGAATTGGAAAGGGCTCGCTCGCCTTGCGGCCACAGGTAAAACTGATAGAAGGCCATTTCCCGAAACCAGGATCATCGGAGATCATTGCCGGCCAAAGTGTGGCAGAGCGATTTAAGGGGGGTGGTTTGGGCGAAATCCTCCATTTCGGTTTGCGGCAGTGGAGGGTCGTGGGAATATTCGATGCGGGAAACACGGGATTCAGTTCGGAAATCTGGGGAGATGCGGACCAGTTGATGCAGACCTTTCGGAGGAATGCCTACTCCTCCATCCTCTTTAAATTGCGCGATCCCTCTCAATTTGATGTTGTGAAGAAACGGATCGAAAACGACCCGCGCCTGACCCTCGAGGCAAAGCGGGAGAACCGCTATTATGCGGAACAATCGGAGATGATGGCAACCTTTCTCCGCATCCTCGGCACCTCCCTTACGATCATCTTCTCCCTGGGAGCGATCATCGGCGCCATGATCACAATGTATGCCGCTGTCTCAACTCGCACCGCTGAAATCGGCACGATGCGCGCCCTCGGTTTCCAGAGGCTCAGTATCTTGAGCGCTTTCTTATTGGAGGCCTTGCTTCTTGGTCTGATCGGAGGTTGTGCGGGTCTCTTCTTTGCCTCTTTTCTCCGATTCCTCAGTGTCTCGACGATGAATTTTCAGACCTTCTCAGAACTGGCTTTCGATTTTACACTTTCCTTTGACATCGCCTGGAAAGCCATTGCCTTCTCCTTGATCATGGGCTTTGTGGGCGGAGTGCTACCTGCAGTGAGAGCCTCACGAATGAACATCGTCCAGTCCCTTCGCGCTACTTAATGACTGCGTTGGATAGAGAATCAAATTTCTTGACACATAAAACCCCTTGATTGATAATTAAGCCAAAGGACATTCGTATCTGCCAAAGTCTAAGGACCATTGAGACTAAATGGAGGTGAAACCATGAGACAAGTCATTGTCTATCCCGGCGAAGATGGTTATTGGGTGACTGAATGTCCCAGTTTGCCAGGGTGTGTTAGTCAGGGAAAAACGAGAGAAGAATCCCTCGTCAACATGAAAGAGGCAATTCAGGGTTATATAACAGCCCTTGAAGAAGATGGATTGACCGTCCCTGAAGAACACTTTGAAACTCTGGTAGTGGCTGTATGAGCAAACTGCCGAGAATCTCTGGCCGTCAATGCGTTAAGGCTCTTGGTTGCATTGGATTTTATATGAAGCGACAAGAAGGGAGTCATATTATTTTGCGCCGTGACGAACCTTTTGCTCAGGTTGTTGTCCCTGACCATAATGAATTGGATAGGGGAACATTACGAGCCATTATAAGAATAAGAGCCGCAGGGCTTAGCGTTGATGAGATTATCAAATTGTTGTGATGCGACTGTATGGCCTATCAGTGGGGTTTACATCATCTTATTATATAGGGCCATCCATGAACCTGACCTTAGCAGACAAATAAACACTTCCTTCCTGAAAGTGAGATTCAAGGATTTTGCTTCAAAAAAGAAGATTTCAATCCGAAATCAATGAAGAATGGGAAATATTTTTCACATTTTTAAGGGGAGAATTTTGCGACTTTTGTGAAACACTCTACCAGTTTCGACCCCCATTAAATAACAGATTTTCGAGAGGAATCTCACAATTACAACAGCTTATAGTGTCGTGAAAGTTTGGTATCAGAATTGGTTGCTTATTCGTGAAAAGAGGTTTCCTAAGTGATTTTCTTGACAAATATTTTTGGGTTGTATATAAGAGATATTGGGTGAAACAAGAATCCTGGGTATCCTCCCAAAGGTTATCGAACGTTTTCCTGGTTGAAGTTTGGCCGCTTTGTCCAGGGGGCGAACCAAGGATATAAAGAAAAGGGCAAAATGGCTCATAAGGAACGTCAGGATATTATCAAAAAACTTGAGGGCTTGAGAGGTTCTCGAGTCATAACACTTGTAACCGGGGATCGGGCTGTGGCACCCACTGCCATTGCTGATGACTGTCTAAGACCTTTGTATGATCATTTGTTGAGTGTTGCAAAGGATAGAAACCCCGAAAAGATAGACCTCATTTTATACACAAGGGGCGGATTCGTAGAGACGCCTTGGAAGATAGTCACGAAAATACGTCAATTTTGCCAGCAGTTCACCGTCATAATTCCGTATCGAGCACATAGTGCAGGAACTATGATTGCTATAGGGGCAGACACTATTCTGATGTCGCCTATGAGCGAGCTGGGACCCATTGACCCCTTTCTTCAGATACGCCCGGAGGGCGGAAAGCCCGTGCCATTTCTCATCCCAGACCTCGGAGTAGAGGATGTAGCTGCCTATATAAGCTTCCTTAAAGAAAGGGCAGGCATTACTGACCAAGATGCCTTGACCAATAATGTCAAAGCCTTAGCCGAGCATATTACCCCGACTTTGCTCGGCAGAGTCGAGCGTATCTACTCACATATCCGCGTAGTAGCGCGGAAGTTATTGGCTTTGTGCAACCCCCCGTTAGCTGAGGCTACTATAACGAACATTATTGAGGCCCTAACAGAAAAAATGTATGCTCACGGTCATGGGATCAGTATCGACGAGGCTCGATCAATTGGGCTAAGGGTAGAAGACATGCCGAAAGATGTGGAAAAGGCTGTATGGGACCTTTATCTTGACTATGAGAACGGCTTGCATCTGAATGCCAATCCTGACCCATACTCATATTTCCCCAATGATGCGGCAAACGTTTATGAAGAAAACGGAGCTTTAGGGGTGCTCATGGAATCAGCTGGACTTGCTCATGCCTTTCAGGGGACTATACGAATTGAACGTGTTCGGAAGATGCCACCTCAGATAAACATTAACCTAAACTTCCCTCTTAATCTGCCCCCAACGGTTCAACCGCAGACGTTGCCCCAACAGATACAGGCGATTATACAACAAATACTTCAGCAAGCGGCACAGGAACTCCAAGGCATGATACAAGCGGAAATAGCTCGACAAGCTCCTACGGAGGCGGTGGGGGCAAGATGGGTGGGAGGAACATGGCAGCAAATACAATTATAGGCCTCAGCTCAAATCGCTGCAATTAAGCATCGGTGCATTCTTGTTCTGGTGGCGAGACATCGGGACAAAAGTTCTATTGACAAGATTAAATTATAGCGTGTAAAATAAATAATATGGTAAAAGAGGTGAGAGTATGCCTGTCGAAGTCTCCGTGAAAGTGGATTTTTTGCCTTTTGCGACTTTTAATTTCCAGTTCACGCCTGCCACGCAACAGGGTGATAAGATCAAAGAACTGAAAGAGAAGCTTTCTTGGCCATACGAACTACCTGAGCAAACCGGAGCACTCAGAGGTCCTGTGAGTTTATGGAGCACCAGTGGTTGATCTTATCTGGGCTTCTTAGAATGGCCTGCCTTTATTGCACATTCCTGCCCGTAATCGTTACCTTTCAGGGCTAACTTCAACTGAACCTTTGTAGGTGCTAAGAGGGAATGCCTGAGAAGTGAGAATCATTCCTTAAATGGAATGGCAACGATATCTTCTGGAGAAAATGTGATGGAAACCCGTTCTCCCTCCTTAAAAAGTGTTTTCTTTCTCGGGTTGACCATGTTGACTTTCAATCGCTTATTGCCGGAAACTTCCACCTCGTACTGGACCAGAGAACCAAGATAAGCAGATGCCCTGACCGTTCCTGCAATTTGGTTCCCATCTGCCGGTTTTTCACCGGCAAAGGAAAGTTGAATCGATTCCGGCCGGATATTGAGAAGATAACTTGATCCGACCATCATCGAAGGTTCATCCTGTTTATTGACGGATAGGGAAAAACCCTCTTCCGTTTTGATACGAACCCGGTCTGCCATTAGTTCTATTACCTGGGCCTTAAAAAAATTGGAGGTCCCCACAAAATCGGCCACCTCACGGCTTTTTGGGTTTTCATAGATCTCCTTCGGAGTGCCCTCCTGGATTACCCTTCCCTTAGATATGACAGCGATCCTTGTGGACAGGGTCAAAGCCTCCTCCTGGTCATGGGTGACATAAATGGAAGTGATGCCCAGATCCCTTTGAATCCGGACCAGTTCATGTCTCATCTGAATCCTAAGCTTTGCATCCAGATTGCTCAACGGCTCATCCAAAAGAAGGAGCCTGGGTTCAATAACCAGGGTCCTTGCTAAGGCGACACGCTGCTGTTGTCCTCCTGAGAGTTCGGAAGGTTTTCTCTTCTCCAGCCCCCCGAGATTCACTATGGAGAGGGCTTGAAGAGTCTTCTCCCGGACAATCGATTTTGGAAGGTTTCTCTCTTTAAGCCCAAAGGCCACATTCTCAAAGACGGGCATATGAGGCCACAGGGCATAATTTTGAAAAACCATCCCGACATCCCTCTTCCAGGGTGGCACCTGGCTGACCTCTTTCTCGTCGAAAAGAATCTCTCCCCCATCCGGCCGGGTGAATCCGGCAATCATTCGAAGAATGGTCGTCTTACCACACCCACTCGGCCCGAGAAATGTAAAAAAATCTCCCCTCGAAATCGTCAGGCTGACATCTTTCACAGCCGCTGTCTCCCCAAAACTTTTTTTCAGATTAATGAGCCGGACTTCTGTGGCATTCATCTTCTTTTCACCCCCACCCCC
>DYHU01000517.1 GCA_020724025.1 Syntrophorhabdus sp.
TCAAGGTGGATGCGGTTGTCTACTTCATGGTGGTCGATCCTGTCAAGGCGGTGATCCAGGTGGCCGACTATGTCAAGGCAACCTCACAGATTGCCCTCACCTCCCTGCGGAGCGTTTTAGGACAATCTGACCTCGATGAACTCCTTTTTGAGCGGGATAAAATCAACAAACGCTTGAGGGAAATTATCGATCAACATACAGAACCCTGGGGGGTGATGGTGAGCGTGGTTGAGGTGAAGGATGTCCAATTGCCAGATCCAATGCAGCGAGCCATGGCAAGGCAAGCAGAAGCAGAACGGGAGAAAAGGGCAAAAGTCATCCATGCACAAGGAGAATACCAGGCTGCAGAAACCCTTCGGCAGGCAGCCCATATCATCTCCATTGAGCCTGCGGCCCTTCAGTTGCGATATCTCCAGACGCTCACGGAAATCGCAGGTGAGAAGAACAGCACCATTATTCCCATCACCCTGGATATTGCCAATACCCTTCAGGCCATCGGTAAAAAGGGTGGGATTCCGGGAATGGTGACGAATGAGTAATGGAGGAATGCGTTGAATCTTAAAATTCCTCAACTTCCGTTTTGGGTTTGGACCTTAGGTGGAGTTTTGGCAATCCTGGTCTTTAATACCGCCATCACGCTTCCCACCTATACCACGACCAAGAAGGAATTCTGTATCACCTGTCATCATCATCAGCAGCAGGAGTCCTCTTTTTGGGAACAATCCACCCTGCATCCCAAAATCAACTGCTCCGAGTGTCATGCGACAGGTCATGCCCTGATGCCGAGCATCAATATCTTTCCCCTGTCGAGCGAGGGGGAACATGCGGGTTTTTCCGCCAAACTGGACCAGATCAATCCGAACTGTATCCGCTGCCATCAACGTGTTTTTGATATCGATAAGACTTCTCCCAACCTTAACCCTTACAATATCTCCATTCCACACCGTTTCCATGTCGAAGAACTGAAAAACTCCTGCACCTCCTGCCATTACAATATCTATCACGACCCCCATGATCCACCTACCTTTCGACCCACGAAAGAGGCCTGTTTCGAATGTCACAAACGGGAGAAAACGGCGTGCACGACCTGCCACCCGAAAGGAACGATCCCCCTGCCAAAGACCACGGAGGTGTCCCATTCGGAGTGCAGCAAATGCCACAAAGGGTATGAAGAAGTAAAGATTAAGATCTTCGGTCATCCTTTTCCCCACCGGAAACATATCGCCAGAATATTGAATTGCAACATCTGCCATGCCACGGGAGAGGAGCATGGAAAGTTCCTCAAAACCAGAGTGGAGTGCCTGAGCTGTCATCATCAGGCGACATCGAAATGTACGGACTGTCACGAAGTTCAGGCTCAATTTATTCGGGGAGAGGCGTTCGGCGAAAAGGAGCCCCACCCGGATGTGATGGTCGATGGGGTAAAATGTATCGAATGCCACAACACCATCTCTCAACGTCACTCCCTGACAGAGGTCAAAAAGACCTGTATTCAATGTCATGAAACTCGATACGGAAAGATGACAGACGACTGGCAACAGGAAGTTTCTGATCGAATGAAGAGGTTAAAACTCTCCCTTGAAGCCTTAAGGAGTGGGAAAAAACTGACTCCCGATCCGGAAAAAAAGAAGGTTGAGGCCTTAATAAGAGAGGTAGAAAAACTTCTGAAAGCGGTCGAAGAAGACCAGAGCAAAGGGGTTCACAACTTTATCTATGCCCAAAAAATATTATCCGACGCAGAGGGAAAGGTTCACTCCGCCAAGAAGTCAATTTTAAAATGGTTGGAGTAAGATGCCTATCGTCAAGGCGACCTGCCTGCAATATGGCAGAAAGGAGGGCAACATGGAAACGAGAATGTTTAGCAAAAATTGGTTTTCAC
>DYHU01000518.1 GCA_020724025.1 Syntrophorhabdus sp.
ATCAGGGAACTCCCATCCCCCTTCCCATGTTTCTCAACTGGATCGTGGAAACAATCTGCCTCCGGCGGAATCCGCCATCACTGCCGTAAGTAGGGTCGGGATCCTTCGTCCTCGCTGTGATCGTGACCTGAATGCTTGTAACACTATTCGCACTATTTTGAGTTAATATTTGGCTCCCGCTGGCATTAAAGTATTGAAACTGAAGGCTCTCGATATTATCTGCGAGGGGTTGATTACCAGCCCCCGTATTTTGATTCCTTCTAAGAACTCGATTATTGTCAATGGAATACCGGATTGCCTGAACTTTGAATACGAAATGTCCCACCGGATTGGCGGGAGCCCGGTCAAGGGTCAGAACACTTGTATTTCCGACCGGTTGATTTTGAACAATAAAGCTCTCCTCCCCGCCAACGGATAGATAACCATGAGCGCCCCCATCGAATTCGTCTGTTGCATTGCTCAGGGTGATCGATGGTATGGCGGGATCGAAGGAGACAACTGTGATGGGGACACCCGCAGCAGTTCTGATCTGCTCAAAGCCTCCAACGACAGCAATGCTATCGGAACTCGTCGTTAAAATCGTAGTAAATCCGTTTACAGGCAGGATACTGTTAACAAAACTTCCTGACGATTCGTCGAAAGAGACGATTCGTCCGAAGTTTACCATCCTGATCTCTCTCATCATCTTGTTGATGGCGGCTCTTACATTCTGCTGCATCTCCACCACCTGGTCCTGGACCGTATAGGAACGCTGTGTGGAGATGAAGACCCGGTATATTCCAGCGATGAGGATGGCGCTGATCACTAAGGCCACTAATAATTCGATTAGTGTAACCCCTCTTTGATTCATATCGTTCCTTTTTAAGGCGATCTCACCGTAGAAAATGATACGCTATGGTCAGAGGTATCTCTCCAACTCACAGTGACCCGAATTACCCGGCTTTCGGGTAATTCGAGGCTCGGGTGTGCCTCAACGACATAAGCCCTTGAAAAACTGGTTCCTCTTATAGCAATGAACCCATCGTCATAAGTTCCTATATTTGGGAGAGGAGAAAGGGTTTTTAATTGTTCCAGGCGATCCTGGCCCAATATGGAGGCCTGCATGATATTGTCTGAAAAGTAATTTCCCCTAATCGAAGTAATCTGCATTCCGGTAATGGCAAGAATGCCTACTGCCAGGATAACCAAAGCGATAAGAATTTCAAGAAGCGAAAACCCTCTGTGGTTCAATTGCATTTCTCCCCTGCCTCCATTGTAGGGGTAATTCATGAATTACCCCTACTTATAACGGCGGATCAACCCTTATCCTCCCTGTTGCTGTAGTGAGAGAGATTGTCCTTGCGCTTCCCTTCGTATTGGTAACCGTTAAGCTTCCTGTTGAGGCCGTAGAATTGGGATTAAATAAAAATCTGCTTCCTGGTGGGAATGAAGCGAATTGAATCCCCGTGGGCAGGTTCTGCTGTGTTCCTTCGGCGACCCATCCGGCTGTTGTTTGGTATTCCAGAATATAACTTGTGGCATTCGGAAATCTTACCTGATAGTCCGTATTGATTGAAATTGCCTTCATCTGGGCGGTTCTTAAGGTCGAAACAACATCCCGAGTTGCCCCCCTTAACCGATAGGTCGGTATCCAGGCTCCGATGCCCGGGGCAAGCAAGGTCGCTCCAATGGCAATGATCACCATAACGATGATCAACTCGAGTAAGGTTACGCCCCTTTTATTCATTTTAACAGAATTTTCCAGCAAATAATATGCCATTTCTCAAACAAAAATATTCCAGTAAATTCAATAAGTTATATTTTAGCCCTTTTTAAAAATGACCAAAATTTCTGAAAATTGTCTCATTGGGTATGAATTTATTTCATAGCAA
>DYHU01000108.1 GCA_020724025.1 Syntrophorhabdus sp.
CGGCATCTTCAAGAGCCTTTGTAACCGCCTCAAAGACCATATCCGCAAAGGTCTCAGCCTTTTTCCTTCTCTCCTGTTTTGTCATCCCTATCCCAACAATCGCTATCTTTTCCATACCCTCACCACGCTGGCAAAATTCCAAATTACAAATCCCAAATGCCAAATAAATTCCAAATACCAAATTCTAAATGACCAAAGTAATTTTGCTTGGAATTTTGAATTTCGATCATTGGAGCTTATTTGTTATTTGGTGCTTGGAACTTGGTAATTATTAACGAATCGGTCTGAAGTATCTTATATCCATGATGTCGCCGATTCTTTCATCTTTGAATATTGCCTCGACCCTCATGCCAGGTTTGATCTGATCAATATTGATTTCTCCGAGAAAGTGAACCAAACCGGTGCTGGCACCATCCAGCAGAATAATTCCATAAGCAAAGGGGGGCTTCATAGGCATGGCAGAACTCTCATAACGAACGATAGTGTATGTGATGAGGGTTCCTTGTGAACACAGTTCAACCCATTCAAGATTCTCTGAAAAGCATTGACCACAGTTTTTTCGTGGAGGTAAATAAACTTTGTCACACTTTAAGCACCTCGTTCCAAAAATATTTTTGTAATCCCTCAATTCAATCAGAAATCGACTTCCCGTCTCTCCAACAGACCAAGTATAAGGAACTTTGATCCTGCTCTCGTAGACCAAGGGTTCTACACTCTCAAGCCATTTATTCATGGAGGATCCTCCTATACCCTTTCCTTGAACTCTTTGCCTAAAAGTCCCTCCGGCCGCATAATAAGGACCACGATGATGATGAGAAAGGCGAGGGTATTCTTGAAAGCCACTGAGATATAACCACCTGCCAGGCTCTCAGCCACACCCAAAAGGAGGCTTCCTACAATGGCTCCAGGAAGGCTATTTAGCCCGCCCAGGATTGCAGCAGCAAATCCTTTGAGAAAAGGCTCTAACATAAAGAAGGGATCTAAAAGAAGGGCAGGAGCGAGAAAGATTCCGGCTAAAACTCCTAATAACGCCGCAAGCCCCCAAGAGAGGGAGAGGATCTTTCGGGTAGGTATCCCAAGAGTCTGGGCGGCAGGAAGGTTTTCTGATGTAGCACGCATAGCTAATCCAAGCCGTGTCTTCTGAACGAGAAGATAGAGGAAGAGACTTCCCAGCAGACCGACTCCTAACGCACCCAGGCCTAATTCACTGATAACAACACCGCTGATATTCCAAACCTTGGAATCGGATAATGGGAAGGGGAAGGATTGGGGTTCAGTTCCCCAGATGTGTGCAACGAGTCCTTGAAAGATGAGGCCAAGGCCAAGGGTCAAGATGATCTGGCCAAGGATTGTGGCTTCTCGCCTCTGGGCCGGAATCAGGATGAAGAAGTAGAATGCCATGGCCACACCACCTCCAAAGAGAAGGGAGAGAAGGAAGCTTGCCAAGAACTTAATCTTTAGTCCCAAAAGGGTGAAAGCAAAAAATGTCCCGGCGGTGGCCATATCCCCATGGGCAAAATTTAAGATGCGCGTGGAACGGTAGATCAGAACCAGTCCCAAGGCGACGAGGGCGTAGAGGCTACCGATGGAGAGGCCGGAGATGGAATACTGTAAGAATTTTTCCAATTTTTTAATCCTAAAGAAATAAATTTCTAATCTTCCCGGCCCTCCTTGAGTCAAGGGGGGCGAGGGGAGATTTTCATCGGAAAGGCCAGTTTCTAAAATAGAGTCTCATCTTCATCCACCTTCCAAAAAGACCAAAAGGCTCAAAGATGAGAACGATAAGTATCGTCACTCCAAATACGACAGGGACCAAGGTTTTATAACTGCTGAATATCTGCGGGACAAGAATGACAAAAGCAGCGCCAAGGATGGAACCTTCAACCGATGCCAGGCCACCGATGATGACCGCTACGAAAAGGGTGATCGCCTCCATGAAGGTAAACATATTCGGTTCCAGATATCCTATTAAGAAGGCATACAATCCTCCTTGCACGCCGGTATAGAAAGAACTAATTGCAAAAGAGAGGAGTTTATAGTGGGTGAGATTGACGCCCATGACCTCAGCGGCAATATCGTTGTCCCGAATGGCGGTGAAGGCACGGCCAATGTAGGATGAAACTAAGTTGTAAGAAACCAAGGTGAAGAGGAGGAAGAGAAAGAAATTGAAGTAATAGATCGACATGGGTTTTGTCAGGCCAAAGAAAGGTGTGAGCTTAGGTACAATAAGTCCCATTCGGCCGCCTGAAAGGATTTCAGAATTAGCGAATATCTGATAGACTGTGATTCCGAAACCGAGCGTTGCAATGGCTAAGTAGGGGCCCTTGAGACGGAGAGATGGAAATCCAACGAGGAGGCCGAATAGACCTGCAGCAATCCCCGCACAAAGGAGGTTGATGGGTAGAGGAGAACCCAATCGGGCCAGATGGCCGAAAGTGAATGCGCCGATGGCTAAGAAGCCTGCCTGACCAAAGGAAATCAGCCCGGTATATCCAATAAGGATGTTCTGTCCCTGAACGCCAATGGAGTAGATGAAAATAAGCGTGAAAATATAAGTGACATATTCCCGGCTGAACCAGGGGAGCAGGATGAGGCCAGCAACTAAAAGTGCAACCCAGAATCCAGTCCAGGGTTTCCGAATCAGCCGAAGCTCCTCTCGATAACTCTCAATCAGATCCATTCTTACTCTCTTCCCTTATAGAGGGATTCAATCAGGTCGCTGTACCGCTTCTCCAGGGTCCGCCTCTTCACCTTCTTGGTAGGAGTTACATCTCCATCCTCTTCATAGAAACGCCTGGGCAAAAGAGCGAATCGTTTGATCGTCTCCACCTGGGAGAGGGTCTTATTCACCTTTGCCACCTCTTGATCGATGAGCTTCTGAATCTGGAGATTCTGAGTCAGGTCTGCAAAGGTAGTAAAAGGAATTCTGTTGTCCTGGGCATATTTTGTCACATTGTCCTCATCGATCAGGATAAGGGCGACGAGGTATTTTCGGCCATCGCCGATGACCACAGCATCCTGAATATAGGGGATGAATTTAAGCTTATTCTCAATATAGGCAGGGGTGATGTTCTTTCCTCCTCTGGTGATGATGATATCTTTCTTTCTGTCTAAGATTTTAAGGAAGCCGTTTTCCATCGCCCCTACGTCCCCTGTGTGAAGCCAGCCATCTTCCAGGGTAGAGGCTGTCAACTCAGGGTCTTTTAGGTATCCCTTAAAGACATTAGGACCCCGGATAATAATCTCCCCATCCTCGGCAATCTTCACTTCTACATTGGGGATGGGTTCGCCTACAAATCCCCATCGGGGACGGTCGAGTCTTTGGGTGGCGATCACTCCAGTCGATTCGGTCTGTCCGTATCCCTCTCTCAAAGGGATTCCCAGAGCGTTGTAATATTGGAAGAGTTCTGGAGAAGCTGGAGCCGCACCGCATACACCCCATCTGACCCGCTCAAAGCCCAACTGTTTCTTTAGATGAATTAAGACGGTGAAGTAAAGGGGCCAATAGAGAATTGCCCAAAGGAGGCGATTCTTTGAATCTCCCCTTGCCTTGATGTAGCAGAGTCCCACCAAGATGCTTAGCCGATAGAGGGTTCTTTTAAGAGGTGTGGAGTCGGACATACGAATCTCTATCATAGAGGCAAACTTCTCCCAGATCCGAGGCACACTGGCAAATATGGTGGGAGAGACCTCTCTCAGATTCTGGGCTAAGGTATCGATGTGTTCGACGAAATTAACTGTACCACCGGACCATATTGATAGAAAGAGTGAGACGAGGTTTTCGTAGATGTGGGCGAGAGGAAGGTAGGAAAGGACCTCATCGGTCTCATAGAAGGGATTGGCCGCCACAAAAGATTCGGTCAGAGCCATGATATTCCGGTGAGAGATCATGGCGCCTTTGGGTGGACCCGTTGTGCCGGAGGTATAGATGATCATGGCGACGTCCTCAGGATCGATGGCGCTCATCCTCTCTTTGACACAGTCCGGGTTTGACTGAAGATAGGACCTTGCTTTCTCAAGAAATTGATCAAAGTAGATGATCTTCGGGTGTGAAAACCCCCAGAGCCCTTTTGGATCCCAAACCACCACCTGCTTCAGATCGAGTTGAGGAAGGATCTGTAAGACCTTATCGACCTGTTCTTCATTTTCTACAAAAAGGATCTTCGCTTCGGAATGGCTGACCACATAGGCCACCTGCTCCGGCGCGGAGGTGGGATAGACCCCACAGGTCGCACCACCGGCTGTCATGGCTGCCAGATGGCAGATGAGCCATTCGGGTCGGTTATCTCCGAGGATGGCTACGTATTCTCCTCGGGATAGGCCAAAAGCGATCAGACCTGCTGCCACCTCCATAACCTTCTGACCGTACGCTTTCCAAGATATCCTGTGCCATATCCCGAAGTCTTTATGCCTGAGGGCAACACGCTCTTTCAGCCGTTCCACCTGACTGAAGAAGAGGCTGGGCAGAATGTCAGCCCTTTTTTGCATCACCAAGTTCTCCTTTTCTTGTAGAGGCGCCATCCCTTCGGAGAGATTGCTTCTCTGCTCGAACCGAGATAGAATTCCTGAACATCTGGATTCTCCTCGAGGGCTTTTGAAGTTCCCTCGAGGACGATCCGTCCTGCCTCGAGGATATATCCGTAATGGGCAATCTTTAATGCCAATTTTGCATTCTGTTCCACCAAGAGGATCGTTGTGCCGGTTTGGCTGATCTTGGCCAGCGCTTCATAGACATGTCGAGCCACCATGGGAGCAAGTCCAAGGGAAGGCTCATCGAGCATTAGAAGCCGGGGCCTGCGGAGCAAGGCTCTGGCAATGGCAAGCATCTGCTGTTCGCCTCCGGAAAGGGTCTCGGCCTGTTGAGTCTTCCTTTGCTCCAGGATCGGAAAGAGGGAATAGACAAGACCAAGATCATCCTTGACCTCACGATCATTCCTTCCCCAGCATCCCAGATCGAGATTTTCCTTAACGGTCAACTCTCGAAAGAGCCCTCTGTCCTCTGGAACATATACAATCCCGAGACTTGAAATCCGTTCTGGTGGCAGGCGAGAGATCAACCGGTCAGAAAACTCAATCGTGCCTTTCTTAGGTTGATCTTTAAGGAGTCCGGCAATGGTCTTGAGCAAGGTCGTTTTGCCAGCGCCATTGGGCCCCAAGACAGTGAAGATTTCCTTTTCCTTCACCTGAAGAGAAAGGCCGTGCAAGGCGTAGATCCGGTCAAAGTAGAGCGTTTCGATACTTGCAATTTTAAGGAGAGCAGTCATTCTTCTCCTAAATAAGCTCGGATAACCTCAGGATTTCGTTGGACCTCTTCAGGGCTTCCCTGGGCAATCTTTTGGCCATAGTCAAAGGCTACCATCCGATCAGCCAACCTCGATGCAATCCGAAGGTCGTGCTCAACCAAGAGGATGGTGGTTCGAAAACGACCTCTAATCTCATTGATGCGGTAGGCCGATTCCTCTTTCTCTTCTGCCGTAAGGCCGGAAACCGGTTCATCCAGCATCAATAACTTTGGCTCCAAGGCGAGGGCCCGCCCCAGTTCCACTTTTTTCTGAATCCCATAGGGACAGTCCGTCACCCGGGCATTACGGAAGGGTTGCAAATCGAGAAAATCGATTATTTCCTCCACCACCTCTCGGTGGCGGATCTCTTCCTTTCTCAGTCTCAACACAGCATGAATGGGATTTTTTCTGAACTTGATATGCCTTCCTAAAAGAAGGTTGTCTAAGACAGTCGTGTGGAGGAAGAGGCGGAGGTTCTGGAAGGTACGAGCAATACCGAGGTGGGCAATAGAATCGGGAGAGACCCCCAAAAGGATCTTCTCTTCGAACAGAACTTCACCCCTATCCGGTTTGTAAACACCTGATATGCAGTTGAAGAAAGTGGTCTTGCCCGATCCATTGGGACCGATGACTGCGAGGATTTCCCCTCCCTCCACCTCAAGGTCAATCCCGGCAAGGGCCATAATCCCACCGAAGCTTATGGCAAGGTCATTGATTCTAAGCAGTGCCATGGCTCAGAATCTGGGTTTGAAGATCACAAAGTCTGTGATGGGGACGTGGACCCCTTTTCGTGCCTGCATCATACGGACCCCATTCACCCCAGAGTGGCGGTTGCGATCAAAGGTGACAGGGGCTCCAAGACCTTCAGGCTTCCAGTTCTTGATCTTCTCCAAACCCTCGATCATCTTCTCTGTGGTGGGATTCCGACCTGCCTTTTTAAGACCCTCCACCACATACATCATGGAGACGGCGCCAAAGACGCCAAGATACTCTTTACCGGCAATATTTGAATCATATTTCTTCAGGATCTCAGCAACCTTATCAGCCTCCCGGTCGGCCCCCGGGACTCCTGAGTTTGCCGGACTCGCCACATAGACGCCTTCCCATACATCTCCGGCAATCTTATACATGATGGGATCCCCCATCGGGAAAGAGGCGATCACCTTTGGTTGATATCCCACCTTTGCCATCTCCTTTAGGATGAGGGCTGCATGACTCATCGTGGTGTAAAGGAGCACAGTATCTGCATTAGACTCCTTAAGCTTGAGGGCGTGAGTTCCTAAGGCCCTTTCCGTAACCTCATAAGGGACAGGCGAAACCAACTCGGCCTTGCCTGGATTCTCTCCCAGGGCTTTCTTGATACCCTCTATTGCCATCTTTCCGTAATCGTCGTTCTGGTAGAAAAGGGTGAGCTTTTTTGACCCCAGGCTCTTCAAGGCATAATTGGTAAAAAAACTTGCCTCATCTTCGTAGTCAGGATAGGCCACGAAGATGTACCGAAGCTTATCCTTTGGATAGTCGGCAAACATCCGGATGTTTCCATAAGGCAGGATTTGAGGGATTTTGTTTTCGTGAAAGAAATCCCTGCAAGCGCTGACCACAGCGGTCCCCAGAAGGGCCGTGACAGCAAAGACCTGGCCCTTCATCTCTTGTAGATTAGCCAGGGCACGTGCAGGGTTATATCCGTCATCCTTTAGAATGACCTTGATCTTCCTGCCGTGGACCCCTCCTTGGTCATTGATGTAATCAGCCCATGCCTTTGCGCCCAGTCCTGTGACCCCCCACATGGCTGCAGGCCCGGAAAGGGGTGTCGTCAACCCGATCACCACCTCTTTGTCGGTTAAACCCTGTCCCAAGACGAAGGCAGGCAATAAGATAAGAGAGACCATTAAAACGAAGATTAAGCATCTTTTTGTCATTACTATCCCCTCCTTTCTTGTTAAGTAAAATAGATGGTTAAATTTTTTATCGCTCCCACTCACTGTAGCTTTTTATACCACAACTGTTTATTTTGTCAACTAAAAACTGAAAAAGGAACTCTCCTGCCTGTCAGCTGACATAGAATTCAATTAAATGGAGGTCTTTTTTAGTGGAAAGACACTGAAGAGGAAGCATCTTGAGCAGATCATCATAACTGCCCTGAATACCGGGAGGAGAAAAGGGGAGATCCTCAATCTTAAATGGACCAATGTGGACTTAAAAAACAGGATGATTATAGTCGAAGGGACGAAGAATGGAAAGATTCGGGAAATCCCAATGAGTAAAGATGAATAAAAAATGTCAATAGAAAAAATTGACAGTTTCCTTTCAATTGTGGTAATAGAAATTCGCAGGGGGGGGCGATTAGCTCAGTTGGATAGAGCGTTGGTCTCCGGAACCAAAGGCCGTGGGTTCAACTCCCGCATCGCCCACCATTTGCTCTTAATCTTCATCCCTGAAGAGGTTTTTATGAGAAAAAGAATCATTCGTCTTTCGCCATTTCTTCTGATCATTTTGTTAGGGTTGATTTTGAACCCCCTCCCTATCTCTGAACAGAAAGTGCTGAAAAAACAGGAAGGATTGAAGAGCGGGATCGTATGGGCCCAGAATATGGAAGGAGAGGGAAGGGAACAACAGGATTCACATTATATCCAGTTGATGAGGCAATTGCGAACGAAGGTGGATGGGTGGTTAAAGGACCTCAACGATCGGATCGAGAGCGGAGATGTCACACGCTTTGAAGTCCGGTTTTTAGAGATTTTAAGAAGTGTTTTGGAATGGGTGGGGGAAAAGATTGACGCTCAGATTGAATCCGGAGAGAAAAAACCAAAAAAGAAGACGGGAGGAGAAGAAGTTTAACTCATAAGTGATGGAAGAAGAGAAGGTTTTTTTCACATCCGGAGGGATTCAACTGGAGGGCCTCCTGAGCATTCATGAGGCCCTTTCCGCTAAAGGGGGGCTGATCCTCTGCCATCCACATCCCCAATTCGGCGGAGACATGCATAACCGCGTCATCACCACGGCTCTTGGGTCAGCCCATCAGGAAGGGTTCTCCACTCTTCGCTTCAACTTCAGAGGAGTCGGGGAAAGCGGCGGGTCCTACAGTGAAGGCATCGGAGAGAAGGAGGATGTCCGTGCTGCCATCGGATATCTCGGTTCGAGGCTGAATAATTCAGGATCCCCGATCTTGGTTCTCGGGTATTCGTTCGGAGCGTGGGTTGGACTTCCCGTTGCCGTTGAGGATGAGAGAGTGAAAAGGGTCGTGGCGGTTTCTCCCCCTTTGGAGATGTTTGATTTCGGTTTTTTTAAAGGGTGTAGAAAGAAAAAACTGATTATCGCCGGGGACAGGGACCTTTACTGCCCATCCCTTGTTCTGAAAAAGTGGTTTGAGCAACTTAAGGAACCCAAAATATTGACGATCATTGAAGGAGCGGACCACTTCTACTCTTTTCATGCCAACCTTCTTATCCAGCCCCTGAGAGAATTCTTCAATTCGGAGTTTTGAGTTAAAAGCTGGGAGTATTCAATTTAACTATCTTCCTCCGAACTCCTGTAGGGAACGGTTTAAAACCGTTCCCTCCCTAACCCCCAACTGTCTTCTGAAAAAACCAGCCAATCCGGTGAAATAAGAGACCGATGGAATAGGTTAGAAGGGCTCTCTGTATCGCTTTCCGGATTTCTTGGTCTTCCCCAGCATAAGCCATCAAAAAACGCCAGCGGTCTGTCCTTGTGATGGGCAGGCCAGAGTGTTTCCACTTTTCAACGGAACGATTGAGACGGAGAAGGTTTTTCACCCTTTCCCTGACGGAGAGAATCTTTTTCCGGTAGGATCGGTCAAAGTCGATGATCAGAACCTGATCTCCGGCCACCAGGAGGTTTTTAAGCTGAAGATCTCTGTGATAAAATCCTCTCTGATGAAATTGTCGAAGGAGAAACCCTGCGGCTTTAATCGTTTTCCGCTTATGGAGGAGGCTTTCACGAGAAAAGGAAGGGCCGTTTTCCTGAAAATACTGGATCAGATCCTTGGCGGGAGAAATCTCTAATGAGAGGAGATAGGCCCGATAAAAGGGATCGGTAACGATTTGGTGAATTGCCCCAATGGGTTGGATCGTCGGAATATCTGATGATCGAATCTCTTCAGTCAAAGAAAGTTCTTTAAAGGATCTCGCCCCAAATAGAAAAAGGTCTCGATTGAGAAACCTCAGGAGGCCTCCGTGGGAATATTTCCGGAGAACCATCCTCTTTCCGTTCTGGATGGGTATGGAGGGGTGAGGGGTTCTTCCATTTAAGTATTTAGTTGTCAGAAGATGGTTCTTGAAGAAAGTTTCTAAGTCTCCAATCCCTTGATGAAGAAGGCTCTCCTCATAATCGTTGCGAAGGAGAAGATAGGTCTTTCCTTTTTCAGTCAGGGAGAAGGAGGGTGGAATCGGAATCTTTTTAAACATTGGGTTTAAAGTAAAGGAATCCTATATTTTTGTCAATTCAAGATTTCTGAAAAAATCCAGATATCTGTATCATCATTTTTTGAAATCTCTGTAATCAAAAGAGCAAATGGGGTTCTTTTTAGAGCTCTCAATTTGACAAGGAGCAGTGTTTGTTATAATTTTAGTGGAAATTTAAAGATGGGAGATGCCTGTGGAATATGAACCTGTCATCGGGCTGGAAGTCCATGCCCAGCTTTTGACCCGATCAAAAATCTTTTGCGGATGCTCTACTTCATTTGGGGAAGGACCCAATACCCAGGCCTGTCCGGTCTGCACAGGTCAGCCCGGATCTCTTCCGGTCATCAACCATAAGGCTGTCGAATTTGCCATCAAGTTAGGCTTGGCTACCAACTGCAGAATTGCACCCTATAGCCTTTTCGCCCGGAAGAACTATTTCTATCCCGATCTTCCAAAAGGTTATCAGATTTCCATGTATGAATATCCTCTGGCGGAACATGGTTTCATTGAAATCACCGTTCAGAGAGAGAAGAAACGGATAGGCATCATACGAATTCATATGGAGGAAGATGCCGGGAAGTTGAAACATGGTGAGACGCCTGAAACAGCATCCTTCAGTTATGTCGATTTCAACCGGACCGGTGTTCCTCTCGTTGAGATTGTAAGCGAGCCGGACATCCGTTCCCCCCAGGAGGCAGGGGAGTACCTGAGAAGGCTTCGGGCCACCCTCCAGTATCTGGAGGTCTGCACAGGAGATATGGAGAAGGGTACCTTCCGGTGCGATGCCAATGTCTCGGTTCGTCCCAAAGGACAGACCGAATTCGGGACGAGGACCGAATTGAAAAATATGAATTCCTTCCGGCATGTGGAGAAGGCATTGGAGTATGAGATCAAGCGTCAAATCAGAGCTTTGAAAGACGGAGAAGAAGTCGTTCAGGAGACGAGGCTCTGGAACACAGACCAGAACATCACCCTATCGATGAGAGGGAAAGAGGAGGCACACGACTATCGGTATTTTCCCGATCCGGACCTTGTTCCCCTGAGGATTGATGGAAAATGGATCGAAGAGATACGGGGAAGCCTTCCCGAACTACCCGACCAGAAGAAGGAGAGATTTATAAAGGATTATAAGATACCCGAATATGATGCGGAGATTCTTACCTCCACAAAGGCCATGGCCAGCTATTTTGAGGACTGCGTTCATCTCTTTTCTGAGCCTAAAACAGTGAGCAACTGGATGATGGGAGACCTCCTCAAGGAGTTAAAGCGGGACGAAAGAGAAGTGGATCAATGTCCTGTCACCCCGAAACATCTGGCGGAAATGCTCAACATGTTGAAGAATGGAACGATCAGCGGGAAGATTGCAAAGGATGTTTTTGAGGAGATGTATCGAACCGGAGCCCCGCCTGTTAGGATCGTCAAGGAGAAGGGATGGGTTCAGATCCTTGACACGGGTGAGATCGAAAGGGTGATTGAAAAAGTGATTCAGACCAACCCAAAACTGGCGGAAGACTACCAAAAAGGAAAAGAGAAGGTCTTCGGCTTCCTCGTGGGAGAAGTAATGAAAGGGACAAAAGGGAAAGCCAACCCAAAACTGGTCAATGAGTTGCTCAGAGAGAAGTTGAAAGGATAGAGATTGC
>DYHU01000519.1 GCA_020724025.1 Syntrophorhabdus sp.
GCCAAAAGGCCATAGATGATGGAGGGAACACCTGCAAGATTGTTCATATTGATCTCGATGAGATGGGTTAACCAATTCTTCTTCCCATATTCCTCCAGATAGATTCCTGTGGAAATCCCGAGAGGAATAGCTGTGGCAGCGGTCACGATCATCACTAAGGTCGTTCCAACCCAGGCAGAAAGGATTCCAGCTTTTTCCGGGAAGCGAGATGGATAGGAGGCGAAGAACTGCCAACCCAGCCTCGGGAAACCGTCAATCAGAAGATCGATCATTAACGTGAAGAGAAGGATGAAACCGATCAGGGTCGAAAACAGTCCGATGATCCAGAAAATGTGATCCCGAAGCTTGTTAAAGGCAATTCTCTTCCTGATATTAACGATAGTCTGTTCCTTCATGGATGTCTTTAATAAACCTCCCTGATCCTCCTTTTGAATACGAACCCGAGGATGTTTAAAAAGAGAGTCATTAAAAAGAGAGTGATTCCCGCAGCAAAGATGGTCTTATACTCAATGGTTCCGTGGGGGACATCTCCCAAACTTACACCGACAATATAAGCGGTGAGCGTTTGAATCGGTTCAATCGGATTCAATGTCAGATTGGGCATCATGCCTGCAGCAATGGCTACGACCATGGTTTCACCGATGGCCCTGGATATCCCGATGATAAAGGCAGCCGCAATGCCTGAAAATGCTGATGGAATGACGACCCTGAATGCGGTTTGGAATTTGGTCGCTCCCATGGCGTAGGAGCCCTCCCGGATATGCATGGGGACAGCCTTCATGGCGTCTTCACTCACGGAACTGACATAAGGGATAATCATGATGCCCATAATGATTCCAGGGCTCAGGGCATTAAATCCCGCAAGATCGGGGATAAATCTTTGAAGAAGGGGAGTGAGAAAAAGAAGGGCAAAATAACCATAGACCACGGTCGGAACAGCCGCAAGGATCTCGAGAATGGGTTTGGCCACCTCTTTGATTTTAAAAGGCGCGTATTCACTGAGATAGACAGCAACGATGAGGCCGATCGGTAGCGCCACCATAACAGCGATTCCAGTAACGAGCAGAGTTCCGGTCACGAGGGGCAATATGCCAAATTTTGGCTGGGCAAAGAGGGGGGTCCATTGTCTTCCGGTTAAAAATTCCCATACCGATACCTCTTTAAAGAAACCAAAGGCTTCATAGAAAAGGATGAAGACGATGCTGAGTGTAACAAAAATAGAAGAGAGGGCACTGAGAAATAGACCACTCTCAATGGCCCTCTCTTTGATTTTTGTGGTTCGTTTTCTTTTCACAACGTTTTATTTTTTCTCCTCCAATTTAAGAAGGTCTTCTATCTTCATTCCAATTTTGGCTTCTCCTCCGAAGACCGTGCCGGTCACTCTCTTTGAAAATCGTTCCTCGGCAAGCTTGTATGCCCTGTCCGGAAGGGGAATATACTTCACCTGCTTCACCAGCTTGGACGCATTTTTAAGATAAAACTCCACAAACTCTCTCACTTCAGGCCTATCTGCAGACTTTTTATTGACATAGATAAAGATCGGCCTGGAGAGAGGGGAGTAAGTCCCGTCCATGACCGTTTTCTCTGATGGAAGAATAGGACCCTTCCCTCCATCGATGGCAACCAATTTTAACTTATCGGGATTCTCTGCATAGTAGGCGTAGCCAAAAAACCCAAGGGCGCCTCGGTCTGTAGCAATTCCCTGAACGAGGATATTGTCATCTTCACTGGCTGTGAAATCGCCCCGGCTTGCCTTGGACTTTCCTACGATCGCTTCAGTAAAGTAATCGAAGGTTCCCGAGTCAACCCCTGCGCCATAAAGTTTCAAAGGTAAGTCCGGCCATGCAGGGTTCACCTGATTCCATTTTGT
>DYHU01000520.1 GCA_020724025.1 Syntrophorhabdus sp.
ACCGCCGCAATCACGCCTATCCCACCTAAAACCTGTAATGGATAGAGCACTTCACCCAGGACAAAATAAGCGGCAACCCCAGCCACCACGGGTTCCCAGGTCGAAGTGATGCTTGCCTGGGTTGCCCGGATCCGTTCAATCCCCTTAAAATAAAAGCCAAAGGGAATGAGAGTTGAGAAGATGGCGATATAGAGAAAGGCGACCCAGACCTTAAAGGAATGGCCATCATTAATAATCTTTGTGGGTGAGACGAGGATCATATAGAACACTGTACTCAATCCGAATCCATAAAGGATGAGCGTCCAGGGGTCGTACTTTTTCAGTCCCTTTTCTCCGTAAAGGGCATAGAACGTGAAGAAGAAAGAGGCGATCAGGCCACTCATGATCCCGACTTTATTCAGCCGGAGAAGGTCGATCTGGTAGCCACCGACAACCAGATAACATCCTGCCACAGCTAAAAGCAAGGCGCCGATCTTTCCCCTGGACATGGGTTCCCTCTGAAAGAGGAAGGCATAGAGGGAGACCCAGACCGGTTGAAGATACTGAAGGAGGATGGCAGGTCCGACATGGATCTTGCTGATCGTATAGTAATAAAAAAATTGCATTCCTGTTACCCCCAGGCCTCCCAGGATTAAGAAGTAAGGCAAGTCTTTCAGGGAGATGATGACCCGTCTCCGGTCATAGAGAAGAAGGATGATAAGAAGGGTGAACGTGGCAAGGGTCAATCGGACAAGGATCAATTCAGCAGGGGGAAGTCCGATGTTAAAGAGGGCTTTTGCGACAACGCTCGATACCCCCCAGAGTGTTGACCCGATCAGGATATAGAGGTAACCGTGAATCTCACTTTTCTTCATCGAACCCCATCGTGGCATAAAACAGGGCCGAAAATCAACGACTAATTCCCTCCAAAAGAAGCAAAAAAGAGACTTTCCAGCAGATTGCGTTCAAAAACCCTTTTTGTTAATATAAAAATGGTAACACTTTAGTGCTTTGAAAAAACTAATCTAATCCCCCTTCATCCCCCTTTGTCAAAAGGGGGAAATCTTCCTCCTCCCTTTGGTCTCCGACCCAGAGCGGTCTCTGACCCGGAGGGCAAAGGGAGGTTGGGAGGGATTTTACAAGATGATTTCAAAAAGCTAAATTGATACTAAAAAAGAAATGGGGAGTTTTTTATGAAGAGTGGAGGAACCTTCCTTGTCCTTTTGAACCTGTTGATCTTTTTAGTCTTTTCAGGGCTTTCAATGGCCGGAGAAGGAGAGAAGACGGACTTCAAGGCCCAACAGGAAAAGTTGGCGCTGGAGTGGAGAAAGGAGAGGGATGAATTCTTTAAGAATCACCAGCGCTCCCCACTCACCCCCAAGGAGAAGAGGGTTTTTAAGGGGTTAAAATACTATGCGTTCGCTCCTAATTATACCTTTTCCGGTGAGATTAAGCGGTATAACTTCCATATCAATAACCCGGATTATTATGCAACCTTCCTGACCAATAAGGGGACCAATAAACGCTATATCCGGTACGGGAAATTTCATTTCCAGATGAACGGAAAGGAGTATATCCTCCAAATTTATAAATCAATTTTAAGTGATATCCTCTTCATTCCCTTTAAGGACAGGACGAACGGAAAGGAGACTTATGAGGGGGGGAGGTATATCGATGCCGAGATCCTTCCCGGATATAAGATGGTATTAGATTTCAATATGGCCTATCACCCTTCCTGCGCCTACAATGACAAATTTATTTGTGTGCTGCCCCCGAGAGAGAATATGATGGAGATTGAGATCCGGGCCGGCGAGAAGAATTACAAGTAACCCTTCCTTGATGATCTCGTAAAAAGTCGTCATTCCCGTGAAAACGGGAATCCAG
>DYHU01000521.1 GCA_020724025.1 Syntrophorhabdus sp.
GAAAGAAGGAAGGTCGGAAGAAAACCGATGATCATGGCCATCTGGTTGGCTAACAGTTGTGTTCTCGCAACGGCCGAGATCGTCAGACCCATGGCCAGGGCCACGATCAGGTAGATACAGGAGAGGAGGAGAAGGAGCAGCGCGCTTCCCCTCAATGGAACCTGAAAGACCAGCCTCCCCATCAGAACAGCCAGCGACAGATCCAGGAGGCCCAGGAAGAAGTAAGGGAATAATTTCCCGATGATCAACTCCGCTTTCCGGACAGGAGTGGAGATGAGGAGCTCCATGGTTCCTTTCTCCCATTCCCTTACCACTACCTGACCGGTGAGAAGCACTCCGATGATCGAAATGATGATGGCCACCAGCCCGGGGACAAAATAATTTTTCGACTCCAACTCTTCGTTGAACCAGATTCTTGTTCGGCCATCCAGCGGCGGATCCGGCTTCTTTCTACCCATCCATTCTATTTTAAAAAAGGTTTTCTCCTGTGTGTATTCCCGGGCAATGGCCTGGACATAACTGAGGATGATATTGGCCGTATTGGAATCGCTCCCATCCAGCGCCACCTGAACCGGAGCTTTCTTTCCGGCTTTCACTGTTCTGGAGAAGTCCCACGGCAGGACCAGCCCCATCTTGACGGTTCCCTCATCGATCAGCCTTCTCATCTCTCCTTCATCTTGAACAAAGGCCCGGAGGTCAAAATACGGAGAACCGCTAAACCGATGGACAAACGAGAGGCTCTCCTGTGTTCGATCACGATCGAGAACAGCCATCTTCACCTTTTTCACATCGAGGGACACTGCGTAACCGAAGAGCAGCATCAGAAGGGCGGGCATAAGGATGACCAGTCCCAGGCTTCTTGGATCGCGGTAGATATGGATAAACTCCTTCCTGGCGATGGCCCAGGTTCGGGAAGGGCTCACCTCTCATTCTCCCTTTCAATCAGCGAGACAAAGACATCTTCGAGGGAAGGCCGCATCCATTCCAACCTCTTCAGAAGAATTCCCTGTCTTTGAAATAATGATCTAATCTCCTGTTCTGAATCCATTCCTTCTTTCCCGATCACATGGAGGCCATCTCCAAAGACAGCCACCTCAGATGTCCATGGGGCTTTTTTCAGAAGATCAAGAGCCGGAATCAGGGGATCACATTCCACTTCCAGAACGCCTCCGGAGAGAGTCTCCATCTTCAATTCCGTTGGAGTGCCGAGGGTAATGATCTTTCCCTGATAGATCAAGGCCAGCCGATCGCAATATTCCGCCTCATCCATATAGTGGGTTGTGACAAAGGAGGTGATGCCCTCTTCGGCCATCTGCTGGATCAAACCCCAGAAATTCCGGCGTGAAATGGGATCTACTCCCGAGGTGGGCTCGTCGAGGAAGAGGATGGCAGGCTGATGGAGAAAGGCACAGGCCAGTGCGAGCCGCTGTTTCCATCCGACAGATAGGGTCCGGGTGGCTCGGTCCCTGAGTTCCTTGAGGCCGGCCATTTCCATAACCTGTTCCTCCCTCCCCTTCTGGACAGAACCCGAAAGGCCATAGATCCCCCCGAAGAAACGAATGTTTTCCATCACCGTTAAATCCTCGTAGAGAGAGAACTTTTGAGACATGTAGCCAATGACTTGTTTGATCTTCTCGGGCTCTTTGACGATATCAAATCCTGCCACCTTCCCTTTTCCTGAAGTGGGCATCAACAAGCCGCAGAGCATCCGGATGGTCGTTGATTTTCCAGCCCCATTGGGTCCAAGAAAACCGAAGATCTCACCCTTCTTCACCTGGAAATGGATGCGATTGACGGCGACAAAATCGCCAAAGGTCTTGCAAAGGTTTTCCACTTCAACGGCATAAGAATTCATAAACCCTC
>DYHU01000522.1 GCA_020724025.1 Syntrophorhabdus sp.
GGGACGGAACCTTTTTGGTCACCGATCGGAACAATGACCGCTGTATCCAGGTGGATCGGAACGGTAGGATCATCTGGGCATTTAAAAAGGAACTTCAACACCCTCACAATGCAAATCCCCTCCCCAACGGAAATATACTCATCTCGGATTCTGATGGAAATAGGGTTCTTGAAATCAATAGAAAAAAGGAGATCGTATGGTCTTATGGGGATGGATCGATTCAAACCCTCTGGTGGCCCCGGAGTGCAATTCGGCTGGGAAACGGAAATACCCTGATGACAGATAGTAAAAATCACCGAATTATCGAAATATCTCCAGAGGGAAAGAAGGTTTGGATGTTTCAAACAGAGCATGTGGACAAATTTTATATTACCCATCCCACTAAAGAGAATACTTTTTTAATCGCCTGTACGGATGGACATCACCAAGTGATTGAGGTGGACCGAACCGGAAACATCGTATGGCTTTTTCGCAACTACCGAAGGCCCGCTCCCGTATGTGCCCGATTGACGAATGGATTTTTCAAAGAAGTGGATGAGGAGGGGATGCCAAAACACTGGGTGCTTGCCACGAGACTTTCCGAAGGAGGCGGAAAGCTTATCTGGGATACCCATAACAAACCCTCTCCTTGCCCGGGATTGGAATATGATAGGCCTGGAGCTCTTTTCCTTCAACAGAACATCGCCGTTAAAGTGGGCGCAACCTATCGGGTGGGTGCCGAAGTCAAGACGGTGGATGTGAAGGGAGCTGGCTGCCTCCACATGGATTTCTATGATAGCCTCGGAGGGAGTCTTTATCACGACATCACTGAAATGCCATCGGGTGAATACTTCACCGGAACAAATGACTGGACCCATGATCTATTTGAAGTCAGGGTCCCCCCTAAAGCTACCTATGCCCAACTGCGACTTGCCATTAACAACAGCGGCAAGGTCTTTGTAAGAAATATCATGATGAACCCCTTATAGCGTTCAACATCTTCTAACAATAAAAAGGAGAATAAAGGATGGCACTCAACAGGGTGATCAGCGAGAAGAGAAAGAGACAATGTGCAAAACTGGTGGAGATATCGAAAAGCATCGTGAGACAGGCTTTCGATCAATTTAAACCTGAAGAACTGGGCATCACATGGACCGGTGGAAAGGACAGTGGTTTAACCCTCTGGGTCATCCGGCAGGTCTGCCTGGAGAAAAATCTACCTCTTCCCAAAACCATGATCATCGGTGAGGGGGATGAATTTGAGGAGATCGAAGACTTTGTGGATAGGATAAAAAAGGAATGGAATGTCCCTTTAGAGGTGTGTCGGAATGAGGATGTTCTCAAGGCGGCCAATCATACACTGAATGCTATGGTGAAGGTGAAGGATTTGAATGAACGCAACCGTGTAGAGCTTCAGCGTATCGGTTTTGATGGCGAGGAATTTCCCTTTGAGGCGGAGTCCTATGTGGGGAATCATCTGATGAAGACAGTTGTTTTTAACGAGTTTCTGGAAAGGAATGGGATTCAAAGGATTTTTCAAGGCCTTCGTTGGGATGAGCACCCGGCCCGGTTTGACGATGATTATTTTGAGCACAAGGAGTCAGGATATTTATCGCCGGTCCATACGCGAATCCGTCCGATATTGCATTTTACGGAAAAGGACCTCTGGGACACCTATGCCGCATTTAAGATTCCCTACTGCGAGCTTTATGAGCGAGGCTATCGTTCTCTGGGGGCCAAGACGACCAGCCTCATCTCTGTTGATGGTGTCCCTGCCTGGGAACAGGATTTAGAGAATACGGAAGAGAGGGCTGGCAGGCGACAGGACAAAGAGAAAGCCATGGAGCGAATGCGACAACTCGGATACATGT
>DYHU01000523.1 GCA_020724025.1 Syntrophorhabdus sp.
GGGACGGAACCTTTTTGGTCACCGATCGGAACAATGACCGCTGTATCCAGGTGGACCGAAACGGGAAGGTGATCTGGGCTTTTGAAAAGGAGGTTCAACATCCCCATAATGCGAATGGCCTCCCCAATGGGAATGTATTAATTGCAGATTCTGATGGAAATCGAATTCTTGAGATCAACCGGAAAAAGGAAGTCATCTGGTCCTATGGAGACGGGTCTGCTCAAACTCTTTGGTGGCCCAGGAGTGGCATCCGTCTGGAAAATGGGAACACCCTCATCACAGACAGCAAGAACCATCGAATTATAGAGGTTTCTTCTGAAGGGAGGATCGTCTGGAAGTTTCAGACCGAACATGTGGATAAATTCTATATTACCCATGCTACAAAAGAGGACACTTTTTTGATTGCCTGTACGGATGGACATCACCAAGTGATTGAGGTGGACCGAACCGGAAACATAGTATGGCTATTTCGCAACTACCGAAGGCCCGCTCCCGTATATGCCCGATTGACGAATGGATTTTTCAAAGAAGTGGATGAGGAGGGGATGCCAAAACACTGGGTGCTTGCCACGAGACTTTCCGAAGGAGGCGGAAAGCTTATCTGGGATACCCATAACAAACCCTCTCCTTGCCCGGGATTGGAATATGATAGGCCTGGAGCTCTTTTCCTTCAACAGAACATCGCCGTTAAAGTGGGCGCAACCTATCGGGTGGGTGCCGAAGTCAAGACGGTGGATGTGAAGGGAGCTGGCTGCCTCCACATGGATTTCTATGATAGCCTCGGAGGGAGTCTTTATCACGACATCACTGAAATGCCATCGGGTGAATACTTCACCGGAACAAATGACTGGACCCATGATCTATTTGAAGTCAGGGTCCCCCCTAAAGCTACCTATGCCCAACTGCGACTTGCCATTAACAACAGCGGCAAGGTCTTTGTAAGAAATATCATGATGAACCCCTTATAGCGTTCAACATCTTCTAACAATAAAAAGGAGAATAAAGGATGGCACTCAACAGGGTGATCAGCGAGAAGAGAAAGAGACAATGTGCAAAACTGGTGGAGATATCGAAGGATATCGTCAGACAAGCTTTTGATCGGTTTAAACCTGAAGAACTGGGGATTACCTGGACGGGTGGCAAGGACAGTGGTTTAACCCTCTGGATCATTCGGCAGGTCTGTCTGGAAAAAGGAGTCCAGATTCCTAAAACCATGATCATTGGCGAGGGGGATGAGTTTGAGGAGATTGAAGCGTTTGTTGATAGGATCAAAAAGGAATGGAATGTTCCTTTAGAGGTCTGTCGTAATGAGGATGTGCTTAAAGTAGCCAAATATACCTTAAATGCTCCTGTCAAGGTGAAGGATTTGGATGAACGGAACCGTGAAGAACTTAAACGGATCGGATTCGACGAGGAGGAATTTCCTTTTGAGGCAGAGTCTTATACGGGGAATCATCTGATGAAGACAGTGGTCTTCAATGAGTTTCTGGAGCGAAATAAAATCAAGGGTATCTTTCAGGGGCTCCGTTGGGATGAACATCCTGCGAGGTTTAACGATGAGTATTTTGAACATAAAGAAGGAGGCCATTTAGCTCCGGAGCATACACGGATTCGACCGATTCTCCATTTTACGGAGAAGGATCTCTGGGATACCTATGCCGCCTTTCATATTCCTTATTGTGTGCTCTATGAGAAGGGCTATCGCTCTCTGGGGGCCAAGACGACCAGCCTCATCTCAGTTGATGGTGTCCCTGCCTGGGAGCAGGATTTAGAGAATACGGAAGAGAGGGCTGGGAGGCGACAGGACAAAGAGAAAGCCATGGAGCGAATGCGACAACTCGGATACATGT
>DYHU01000109.1 GCA_020724025.1 Syntrophorhabdus sp.
TCTGGGGCGGAGCCTGAGCCGGAGGCCGAAATCCGCAATTAGAATGCGCCAACTTTTTTATGGATGACAACCTGTCTTGTTCCACGAAATGGAAATGTGTGATTACAAGACCTGACCCCATCCTCTTCTCATTCCTGTCATTTTCACCCACTGGTATTCTTTTGAAGAGGCATCAATCTCCTTGAACGGATGATTGCCGATTGGTGTCTCTATCATCGAGATTGTTTGGGTATTTTTCTGTCAGTGAAAAATGCGTCAGAATACGCAAAAAAGTGGACCTTTAAAAAATCGTGGGAAAAGTCACATTTTTTCCCCATACCCCTTGCCGTTCGGTGGAGGATGTGCTAAACTTTGGCTTAGAAATTGGAAGTTTTTGTTTTCAGGCGACCACAAGGACTTTTGACTTTGTGGGTTTTTTTTTGGACGAGACTTTTAGAAACTAGAAAAGGAGATGAAAGAAATGGCTCAAGGAACGGTGAAATGGTTTAATGACAGCAAGGGATTCGGCTTTATCGCGGGGGACGACGGGACGGAGGTTTTTGTCCATCACTCGTCCATCAATGCCGGAGGCTTTAAAAGCCTGTCGGAAGGAGACAAGGTCAGCTTCGATACGGAAAAGGGACCGAAAGGTCTGAAGGCGGTTAACGTCCAGAAACTTTAGAAGGAGCTGTCCAGGCTCCTCCCCGGTGGTTGCCTCTTCATCTGCCATCCTTCTACTAACCATAGGCTTTCAGTCAATCATCCTGATCGTCTATATCGGGGCGGTTCGAGCGAGATCTCGCAAGGCTGGCCCCCACTTACATCCCGTTTTGCAATAGGGTTGCTGCACATTGAAGCACCCGCCGCAATATCGGGCGCACCTATATGGAAAGAAAGGAACACATGAGTTTTGATTCATTTGATCTTCACCCCCAGATTGCGGCCGGCGTGCAGGCGCTCGGCTATTCCACACCCACTCCAATTCAGCGCCGGGCCATCCCGCCGGTCCTCCAAGGACAGGACGTGTTAGGTCTGGCTCAGACCGGGACAGGCAAGACCGCTGTTTTCGTGCTGCCGATCCTGCACCGTCTGCTCAAAAAACCCCGGGGCTGCATTCAGGCCCTCGTCATCGCGCCGACGCGCGAGTTGAGCGACCAGATCAACACTACCTTCGAAACGCTGGGGCGCCAGACGCACCTGCGTAGCTTTCCGATCTACGGGGGTGTCCCCATCGCCCCGCAGATCCGCAAGCTCCGATCCGGAGTCGAAATCGTCGTCGCCTGTCCGGGTCGGCTGCTCGACCACATCCGCCAGGGCACGATCCGGCTTTCAAACCTGGAGGTGCTTGTGCTCGATGAGGCGGACCGGATGTTGGACATGGGGTTTCTTCCCGATATACGGGAGATCCTCAAGCACATGCCGACCGTGCGCCAGAGGCTGATGTTTGCGGCAACCATGCCGGACGACATCCGGCGCTTGGCCAAGGACGTCCTTCGCGCCCCTGTCACGGTGCAGGTTAATTCCCCCGCGCCAGCAGCAACAGTTGCGCACGCGCTCTACCCGGTCGCCTCTCACCTCAAGACCGCACTTCTCCTTCAACTGTTGCGCCATACCGAAACGGCCTCCGTCCTTATCTTCACGCGGACCAAACACCGAGCTCAACGTTTGGGAGATCAGATCGAAAGGGCTGGCTACTCGACCGCATCGCTTCAGGGAAACCTGTCTCAGAACCAGCGCCAGGCGGCCATCCGCGGTTTCCGTGACGGCTCGTATCGGGTCCTCGTTGCAACCGACATCGCCGCCCGGGGGATCGATGTCTCACGGATCTCGCATGTCATCAATTATGACATGCCTGACACAACGGACGCCTACACCCATCGGATCGGACGCACCGGCCGGGCCGAGAAGACAGGCGATGCATTCTCGTTGGTCACCCACGAGGACGAGGCCTTGGTCCGTAGCATCGAGAATGTCCTTGGCACCAGGCTGGAGCGTCGAAGGCTGAACGGTTTCGATTATCAGAGGCCCGCGCCCCCGGAGAGAGGCAATAGTCGTCCAGGGCAGAGTCAAGAGGCTCGTGGCCGACCCGAGCGAGAAAGAACTTTTAATGACCGTACCTTCACGGCTGGCTCGAAGAAAGGACGCCTATTCGAAGGCGTACTTCAGGCGGCTGATCCTCAGCCATTCTTCGGCTGCAGGAACCGCAGGGGTCGGTTGCCGCAACACCGGTTTCGCTGAATCGCATGAATTCTCTGGGGAGAGTTGAGGCTCAGGAATAAAAAAGAAGTTCCAAAAAAGAGAACTCAGGAAAAATATTTCAAGAAACAAACCAAGATATTCAGATTTAGCAGTTACGCAACAAAAGAACTGCAATTGGGATCATTTTGCCATTCCCCATCCACAAAGAAAGGAAATTCACATTGACGCGGATTCAGAACGAGGAGTATCCTCCAGATCCCTTTGGCGTCGATTTTCAGAGGATGCGAAGACGGATTCCGTATTGATTAAAATCTCCAGCCATGTATGCACTTTGGGCTTCAATCTTTAAGTAATTCTCTATGCCCTTGGCGCTTTGCTTCAGGGCAGGGCCAACTTTTTTAGGGATAACCTAAATTTTCTTTCAATGATTACGTTTCTTAGCGCCGAAGTTTATTAGGAATTGTTCCAGATCTTCGTAAGGTTGGAATCCAACAGCCGCATGGTGATCGACCCAAAAGGTTGGGACTCCTGTGATTCCAAGGGCGCGTGAACGAGACCAGTCGGAATCCACTGCCTCCTTAAAGGTTCTCAATCCAAGAACAGATCTTGCCTCCTTGTCTGAAAGGCCTATTGATTTCGCCAGATCGACTATTTCATTTACGTTGCCGATATTCTTACCATCGACAAAATAGGCTCGAAAGACAGCTTCGTGAAATTCGTCTCCCTTTCCCTTCGATTCTGCCCATTTTGCCAATTCCTGAGCAAGACGGCTATTGTAAGTCTTTCTGCGTTCACCAAGGGGCAAGCCTAATTCATCCGCCACTTGCTTCAACCGAACCATGATCTTCTTAATATCTATGGGTTGTCCAGCGAAGAGTTCTTCAAGGGTAAGTCCCTCTTCCGGCGTCTCGGGATGAAGAGGAAAAGCCGTCCAACGAACTTCAATTTCGTAATTCTTTCGCAATTGCTCAATACGCACGGTACTGAAATAGCACCAAGGTCAAACATAATCGGAGAATATCTCGAAGATCACTGGCTTATTCATATTTTTCTCCCTTTCGGTCTCACTCGACAGAGCCAACTATTTTTTTATGACACCAAATGTTATGATGTCCACTATTATTTTTCTGGGAATGCTTAATTGCAAGACCCGACCCCAATTTCATTTACTCCTCTTAACCATAAATCTCCCTTCTTATCCCCCAATCTCCTGGTATGAATCATCGCTGCGCCCCAGAGACGTAAAACTTGACTGAAAAATTCAGTCAAGCGTTACAGTCTTGCTTTGGGCTATTCATCCTTTTTATTATCAATTCTGCACTCCGAATTCTCTCCGCCCCAGAGGGCTCTCCCTCCGGGGCAGAAGCCCCTCTGGGGCGGAGCCTGAGCCGGAGGCCGAAATCCGCAATTAGAATGCGTCTACTTTCTATGGATGACCTAAATCCCGTTAAAGATTCTTATAATATTATGGACGTCCCCCCTGGTCTTCCGAACGGGGCGGAGGTTTCGAGTCTATGCCTTTTTTTCTTTTTGGTCGTTTCCCATTAAGACGATGGCTAAGAGGGCGGCGATCAAAGCCATCAATGCGCCGAAGGAGAAGGCCCACTGGACCCCGATGGCTTTCCAGATGAGTCCCATCAGGAAGCTTGCCGGAAGAGCGGCGATCCCGATGCAGAAGTGGTAGGCTCCGTAGGCTGTTCCACGCTTTGATTCCTCCACCAGGTCAGAGACCCAGGCCTTTTCCGTTCCCTCGGAGAGACCATAGAAAAACCCATAGAGGATAAAGAGAAGCCAGACCTGATAGGCCTTTGATGAAAAGGCAAATCCTAAATAGACCAGGCCATAGATGATCCAGGCAAGGATCATCACCTTTCTTCGACCGATTCTGTCGGAAAGGGCCCCTCCCGGAACCGAGAAGGCCGTTTTTGAAAGGTGAAAGACAAACCAGAGGATGGGAATGGAGACGACATTGAGCCCGAGGTCCTGTGCGCGAAGAAGGAGGAAGGCATCGCTCGAATTGCCCAGGGTGAAGAGGGTGATGATGAGGAGAAAATATTTGAACTTCCTGTCCCATCCCCTCCAGTGAAGTTTTGGGGGAGAGGAGATCGAGTTCTGTTTTTTATTAACCCCGTTGGAATTTTTAATGGGGTAAACATCCGTTACCCCTCGCCAGAGGATCCACAGACAGAACAGGGAGGGAATAAAAGCGAGGAGGAAGATGATTCTGAGATCCTTTGTGAAGACCGCCATCAGAAGGGAGGCGATGAGAGGGCCTGTCATGGCGCCGGCATGGTCCATGGCCCTCTGAAAACCGAATGCCTTTCCCCGCTCCTCTTCACCGCAGGACTGGGAGAGCAGTGCATCTCTCGGCGAAGACCTCATCCCTTTGCCGATGCGATCGAAGAATCGGAGGAAGAGGACATGGTATGCTGAGGTGGCCAGCCCGATGAAGGGCCGGGTAATGGAGGCAAGGGCATATCCGAAAAGGATGAGCCCTTTTCTCTTCCTGAAGCGGTCTGAGACCCAGCCGGAAAAGAGTTTTAAGAAGCTGGAGACACTCTCCGCAATCCCCTCAATGAGACCGATGAAGACTACTCCCGCTCCAAGCACGGTATTTAAAAAGAGCGGGAGAAGGGGATAGATCATTTCGCTGGCAATGTCATTAAAGAGGCTGACCCAGCCAAGGCTTCTCACGTTCTTTGAAAAACCCAAGAAAGGTTTCTTTTCTGCTGTCATTGCTCCGATTTCTCCCGTCCTATGCCAAAGTTAAGCACGTTGCTCTTACTGGAATATTGGAATGTTGGAAGAATGGAATATTGTCATCAAGAAAATAAACCTTTAATTCGTAACCAAGTTTTTCCCATCATTCCATCATTCCACTATTCCATTATTCCGAGAAGTTAGAAAATTTTCAGAATCTCATCTTGAGAAAGGGATTTCAGTTCTTTTCGCCTCTTTCCCTCCACTGCCAGGACCCTTGCCGGTCCTTTCTTCACCCTGCCGATAGCGTGGAGAGGGATGGAGGCTGATCCAAAAGCCTTTTGGAGGGCCGAGAGATGACGAGGAGAGACGGTTAAGAGCAGTGCACCTGATGCGATGACACCCAGAGGGTTTAATCCAAATTCATGGCATAGAATTTTCGACTCTTCATAGATGAAGACTTTCTCCAAATCGACTTCAAACTCCTTCTTAGAGGCCATTGCCATCTCGATGATCCCATTGATCAGGCCTCCCTCAGTCGGATCGTGCATCGAGTGGATTGTGGCATGACGACAGGCGATCTGAGCGGCCTGGAGCACATCGATCCCCGGATTGAAGATGAAAGATTTTGCCCTTTTTATTAAGGAAGGGGAGAGACCTTTTGAGAGGAGTTTGGCTTCCGTCTCCCTGGCGATGATTGAGGTCCCTTCAATGCAGACCCCTTTGATCAGAAGGAGCAGGTCTCCCGCTCTCGCTCCGCTCGTTTTAACCAGATTCTCCTTCCTCACCTCGCCGATCATATGGCCGGAGAGGATGATTCTGTCCAATCCTGGTGTGATTTCCGTGTGGCCTCCGATGAAAGAAACCTTAAAGCGACGGCAGGCACCGTGGATCTGGCGAAAGACCTTATGGATGGATTTCTGATCCAATTCTTCATCGGGAAAGAGGAGGGTGGCCAGGAAATATTTTGGGATCGCTCCTCTTGTTGCGATGTCATTGATATTGACCATGACTCCATAATATCCGATCTCCTCCGTTGTGAAGGTGATGGGATCTGAGGTCACCACCCAGTAATAATTCAACTCTTTTCCAGGATCGATGACTGCGGCATCTTCACCGATTTCTGGTCCGATGATGACGCTTGGATCGAGGATGGCGTATTTCGCCAGAACCTTATTCAGGAGACCGATGGGAAGTTTGCCGGATTTCATGGATGGATCCGTTCGTTTCAAACCGTTCACCTCAGGAGAAAATTAAAACAGATTTTAGTGTGAGGGGCAAGCCCTATTTAAATTAAGAGGATCGGATTGAAAGGAATCGGTTGAAGAGAGATGAAGCCCTGGGAGAGGATGTCCCAGGGCTTCATCATTTATGCGGCTTGGTCAGGGGGTGGAGTTCCTGGTGGGTTGGGGAGTGTCAGTGGGCATCTAAGCCAGAAGGCGTTATGGGCAATGAGGGCTGGAGCTACGATACAGAGGTTGAGATAAATGATGAGGATATTGATGTCAGCAGGAAGTTTCGCGGCCGCTATAGCCTCGGCAGCAGGGCCGAGGATCAATCTTAACACTATGATCCAGATAGCAATAAGGATGCACTGGATGATGAATGCCGCAAAAGCCCTTTTGGCGAGGGTATATTTCGTAACTCCCCAGAACTGAAGATGCCAGGAGTGGACCAATGGCCAGAAGATGAGGGACGAGCCCACAGCAGCAAAGGAGAAGGTTGGACTGATACCAAGGGCTAAACTTCCACTCCAGAAGACATACCCCAACAGGTGGGCAAGGATAGTCTGACCAATGGCTGCGCCGGGATGACCCCATTTAACAAAGGGCGTTCCCTGTGTGGTAAAGACAGGACTGAAGACGAAGAACCAGGCGATGGACCAGACGAAGAATCCGGTTAGCCATTGCACATTTAGAGGGCCTTTATGATTCATCGGGGTATCGGCAAAGGGTGTTCCATCAAGATTGGTTAAAAAATTCCATATGAGGATGGAAACGACCATTACAATAATGAAACTGATAGCCATCGTTCCCCATGGATGGAGTTTACCCTTAAAAGGCCATCCTCCCCAATTCACTCCATAAAGGAGTGTAGCCCAAAACCCAATGACCCCGAACCAGAGATAAAGCGGGCCTATTATCCATCCGGGATAGATGAATCTCATAAAGAGCAACATGGCAAAAGTGAAGATGGCCCACAGGACTGTCATCCCAACCCCTGGAATGAGACGGGATTTGGCAGGCGTCCAATTCCCTCCCGGAGGCGCCCAGGGCCAATTGTCACCAAGAAGAACCAGATGCCCCAAGGCAATGAGCATGATGAGCGTAGCAGGGATGATCTTCATAACGATGAGTTCGGGAGAGATAGAGTATACGAATAGGAGAATCCCGATGATAGCCAAAACGATAAATTGAATGAGTCCTCCCAATCTTCCACTTGGACCGATTCCAATTTTTTCTGGTGGTTTTTCATTTCCCATAGAAGTTGCCTCCTTTCAGACTCCTCAAGCCAGTTTGCTCAGGAATCAATTTTGACGGTTGATAAGGCCTTTTCCATCAGAAGCTCATAGACGCTCTTCTTTCCGAGGACAGGCTCCTTTTTCTTCTGGCTCCACACGGTTTCCGGCCGGCTCTGGACCATATAGATATTGAAAGGGAAGGGTTTCTGTTTGTCGATGGCCCATTCGATGTCCTGGGGACAGCCGTAATACTCTTCGATCCTTCTTGCATATCTTGTCAGTTCCAAGACCTCCTGGTCCTCGATACACTGGATCTCCCGGCGGTCGGGAGGGATGTCGGCATGGACGACCTCTCTTCTCTTAGGATCGAAGATGCATTCCACCCCTTTTAAAGAGATCTCACTCTCTATGCCCTTAGTCACCTTGTCCACGACAAACTTGTCGGGATTGCAAAGTCCGGCCACGACCGTTTCTCCCAATCCCCAATTGCCTTCGATGACGATCTTGGATGGATCTCCGTTGAGGGGGTTCAGGGTGAACATTACTCCTGCGGCTCTGGCATCGACGATCTTCTGGACGCCAACGCTGATCAAAACCTTCTCATGAGGAAATCCCATTTTGACCCTGTAAGATATGGCTCTCGGTGTAAACAGGCTTGACATACAGTGTTTAATCTTTTCCAGAACCTCTTCGATTCCCTGCACCCAGAGAAAGGTGTCCTGCTGTCCGGCAAAACTGGCTCCGGGAAGATCCTCGGCCGTGGCGCTGGAACGGACCGCAACAGGAAGATCAGTCGTATCGAAGACCTGGGACAGGGCCTGATAGTTAGAACCAATCTCTTGTTCCATCTTTTGAGACAATGGGGTTTGAGCCATCACCTGGCGGATCACTCCGCTTGCCTCCCCCAGGGAAGCGACGTCCTGAAGATCAATATGCGAAAGGATTTCTTCAATCCTGTCTTTGAGACTGCCAGTGATAAATTCAAGATAAGCTTCTGTTGTCACGGAAAAACCAGGCGGAACCGGGATGCCGGCCCTGATCAACTCGCCCAGGCTGGCATTCTTGCCTCCGACCAGAGCAATGGCCTCCTTCCCGGCCCTGTCAAACCATAATGTGTAAGGCATTGTAGACTCCCTACTTGGAACGTTGGAATAATGGAATAATGGGTTGATCCTCTTACCCCCATTATTCCACCATTCCATAATTCCAGTATTCCAGTTGGAGCACAAAGCTCCTTAGGCTCGTTTCAATATCTTTACGATTCCGGTGTTTCCATCCACTTTCACGGTGTCGCCTGTCTTGAGCACGGAGGTAGCGATTCCTGTACCGGTCACGGATGGGACTCCATACTCCCTGCATACGATGGCGGCGTGACTGGTCAGGCCGCCGATGTCTGTGATGGAGGCCTTTATCTTGGTGAAGATAGGCGCCCAGGCAGGGTTCGTGGTCGGGCAAACAAGGATATCGCCCTGTTCCACCTTGGTGATCTCCTCGAGAAGTTTGACGACCCTCACCTTTCCCTCAATGACACCCGCAGAGGAGCCAAATCCTTTCAGCTCAGTGACATCTGCCGGCACAATGGCGGCTCCCTTCATCCATTCCTTCACCCTTTCTGTCGTAATGCCCCAGAGCATGACCGTAAACGGTTCGGCAACCTCTTCGGGCGGAGTTCCAAGGGCAGGGACAGGGTTCCATTTCTTTGCCGCTTCCAGTATCTTCTTTCTCTTTTCTGCTTTGGCCTGCCAGTAATGAGCCCCGGAAGGCACGCCTTCGCCCAATGCCCATGTCGTTGCCATGTCTTCCATGAGGGCCGGGACCTCAAACCGGTTAAAGAGGTAGATATCATTGACCTCCTTGAGCATCCCGCACTTCACCAAGAGACGGCCAAAGTCCCTCACCTTGTCAAACCATATCGTATGAAACCAGTGTTCCACCCAGAAGAGGTGGTCTTCTGCGTATTTGTAAATCGTGCGGACCGCCTTGTAAGTATCGTCAAAAGATTTCCTGTCCTCGTCGGTCTTGATGAGTTTTCTGTATTCTTCGGCCAGTTCGGCCCTCGCCTTGTCAATTGCAGGAAGATCCCTCTCGATCTTCTCTCCCCTTTCGACCCTTTCCACATAGCTCTTCAGATATCCAAAGGGAATTTCCAGTTTGGTGGTCCAGCTCCCCTCGTAGTGGAACCAGCCGCTGCCGCAGGAGACATAGAACCACGGGTCTTTCGATTTTTCATATTCCACCAACCAGTCATTTCCCTCTGCGGTCTTTCTGAGGGTTTCTATTTTTTTATCAACAGGCAGATCACTTTTTAAAACCTTTGCCAATTCGGGGACGGCTGCTGCAATGCGGGCGAGCCTGCACAGTTCTTCTTCGGGCCGGAACATCTGGACATAGGCCCCTGCAACAAGTTTTCCGATGGTGCTTTCACTGGCCCCCGGGAAGAGCTTTCGACAAGTGTCGGTAAAAAGCAGATAGGCAAGATAGGCCAGATTGAGATACTGAAAATGGTATTGCCACCCTTTGATCATAAGGTTGACCAGCCTGTCCCAGGCATCAATGACTTCAAAAGAAGTATAATAACCCTTTGGTTCAGGAAGTACTGTATCATCCGGCTCAAATTTCGGGAATTCCTCCGGGACTTTGATGCTCGCCATCTCTTCACCCAGGGCTCTGAATTTTTTCAACCACGTTCCCCAGAGTTCATCATAGTGGTCAAATACATAAAATACCCTTTTTTGAAAGAGAGCGGCTTTTTCGCCGATGATCTCCGGCGGGGGCGGCGCAACCGGCGTGATATACATGTAACAGCCCACCATCCGTTGAGAAATACCCTGGGCAGGCGGGATGCAGAAAACTCTCGTCGTATACTGGGAAAGGGAGATCTGCCAGGCCTCATGGAAAATGAGGTCAAGAGGATACATTGCTTCAGGGGCATGGATCTTGTCATGAAACCAGAAATGCTTCTCTTCCCACTCCTTTCTCTCTTTGCTGAAGATGTAGTAGGGTGGATACATCTCTTCCCACCCCTCCAGTTCTTTCGGATATTTCACCTCTAACGGCATCGGGAAACCTTTTTGCTCTGCCATTTTTACCCCTCCTTCTTAGATGTTGTGATTGGAAGACGATCTTCTAACCTTAGCCTCCTTTTGAAAATTTTTCTCATCACCCCCTTTCGATGAAGATGGTTCCCCCCCCAGGGTTTATCCAGAAAAGAGATGCCCATGCTCGCTTTCCGTAAGTACTCAAGTTGAACGGATGAATCAAAGGAAGGAATTGAAATCCACTTCTTTTAAAAACCCTACCTACCTGATTATCTTTATCAGAGAGGCAGTTGTCAATCTATTTTTTGTTATACCTGGATTACCCAAGGTTATCTCGTATACTCCGTTTTAAGGTTTGAGGATAACCTCGATCTGGGGAGCATTTTTGTCGATTTTTGTTCCAACGGAAGAGGAACAGTAGACGCAGAGATATTCGAACTCATCCCCTTCGGGAAGGACGAGGAGCAACTTCTTTCTTACCGGCACGGCCGCCTTACACTTAGGGCAGTATAAGGAGATGGCTTCAAGCTCCTTAAAGTGGGACTGACGCATGGACTTAATTATAAAGAAAAATGGATTTGGAGACAATGGGTTTTTTAATCCCTCTGTTAATGCCTCAGTTACAGGGGGTCACAAAATTCCTGATAAAAATTTAATTACACCCGATAGGCGGGACATTCCTGTCCCGCCTATATTGGAGGCGGGGTTAGAAAACCCCGCCTATCGACTCCTACTATCAATGAGATGGAATTACCCCCCCATAACTGAGGCATTAATCCCTCTGCTAAAATTCGGTTGAAAGAAGAAGGGAGAGAGTGA
>DYHU01000524.1 GCA_020724025.1 Syntrophorhabdus sp.
TTGACCGAAGGTGTCCTGAAAGGAGCAACTCATCAGGTCCTTCTGGGCGTGACCGGTTCCGGCAAGACCTTCACCATGGCCAATGTGATCGAGAGAGTTCAGAAACCCACGCTGGTCATCTCACACAACAAGACCCTGGCCGCCCAGCTCTATGGTGAATTTAAGGAACTCTTCCCGGAGAATGCTGTTGAATTTTTCGTCAGCTATTACGACTACTATCAGCCCGAGGCTTATATTCCTTCGACCGATACCTATATTGAGAAAGACACGCAGATCAATGAAGAGATCGATAAGATGCGCCACTCGGCCACCCGATCCCTCCTCGAGAAAAACGATGTAATCATCGTCGCCAGCGTCTCCTGCATCTACGGACTGGGATCTCCTGAGGCATACCACGGGATGCTCCTCTATCTGGAGAAGGGGATGACCATTTCCCGGGAAGAGATCCTTTCTAAACTGGTCGAAATTCAATATGAACGAAATGATATCGATTTTCATCGAGGAACCTTCCGGGTTCGAGGAGATGTGGTCGAGGTCTTTCCTGCCCATGAAGAGAACCGGGCGATCCGCATTGAGCTTTTCGGAGATGAAGTCGAAGCCCTATCTGAGATTGATCCTTTAAGGGGAAAGGTTATCCAGCCTCTGGAAAAAATCCCCATCTATCCGGGAAGCCACTATGTCGCTCCTCCCGATAGACTTCAAACAGCTATTCAAAATATCCAGGAGGAGTTGAAGGAGAGGCTTGCCTGGTTAAAATCGCAAAACCTATTATTAGAAGCCCAGAGACTTGAACAGAGGACAAGCTTCGATCTGGAGATGCTTCAGGAACTCGGCTACTGCCAGGGGATTGAAAATTATTCCCGGCATCTCACAGGAAGAGAGGCCGGCCAACCTCCTCCTGTCCTTCTCGATTACTTTCCGGAGGATTTTCTCTTATTCATCGATGAAAGCCATGTGACCATCCCACAGTTAATCGGGATGTTCCGAGGTGACCGTTCCAGGAAAGAGACATTGGTGAATTACGGATTTCGCCTTCCCTCAGCGCTGGACAATCGGCCACTGATGTTCGAGGAGTTTGAGAAGCGTGTCCATCAGGTCATCTATGTCTCGGCAACTCCGAGCGACTACGAAATGAAGAGGAGCCGAGGAAGAATTGTGGAGCAGATCATCCGGCCAACCGGATTGAGCGATCCCAGGCTTGAAGTCAAACCCGCAAAAAACCAGGTGGATGATCTCCTGGAAGAAATACAGAGGCGGGTGAAGAGTAAGGAGAGGGTGCTTGTCACCACCCTTACCAAACGGATGGCGGAAGACCTGACCGAATATTATACGGATCTGGGAATCCGTGTGAAGTATCTTCATTCGGATATCGACACACTTGACCGGGTGGAGATCATTCGAGAGCTCCGGCTGGGGAAGTTCGATGTTCTTATCGGGATCAATCTCCTGAGAGAGGGGCTCGACCTTCCGGAAGTCTCCCTGGTGGCCATACTGGATGCGGATAAGGAGGGTTTTCTTCGATCCGAAAAATCTCTCATACAAACCTTTGGCCGGGCCGCAAGAAATGTAAACGGCCAGGTGATCCTCTATGGGGATAAAATCACCGGTGCAATGAATCAGGCGATTCTGGAGACAGAGCGAAGGAGGAGGATACAAGAGGATTATAATGAAAAAAATAAGATCACGCCTCAGAGCGTGAAGAAATCGGTCCGAAATATACTGGCTTCTATTTATGAGGCGGACTACTTCACAGTACCTTCTGTTTCCGATATTAAAGAAGAGTATGTCCCTGTAAAAGATATACCGGGAGCCATCGAGACATTGAAGAGGGAGATGAAGGAGGC
>DYHU01000525.1 GCA_020724025.1 Syntrophorhabdus sp.
GAAATACTAAAATTGGGGACGGGATCACATTTCAACTATCCAAATATCTTGACGAATCCATCCTTTCTTTGATAATGTTTCATCATACAAAGAAGACCGAAACTGGATGCCCCAGGGGGACCTGTTTATGCTGTATCACCATCGGGAGATATGTTGAAAACACTCTTTTCTTCATTGCGTTCGTTTTCGATTTGGCCCTTTTATCTGACTCTACTGGCAATGATTTGGCTAGTCAAAGCAATTGTAATAGTGTCGATGCCCAATAAATAAGAGCGCGCAACAGAATAAGGACAACCAATGAAGGATTTTGGGAAAAAACTCCAGCCTGGTCTTCTGAATATTGAGGACAAGAATCGCTCTAATCTCTTTGCGTGGCGCGGTCAGTTCTCCCCCCAATTAATCGAATATCTTCTTGATGCATACTGTCATCCCGGCTCTGTAGTCCTCGATCCATTTGCCGGAAGCGGGACAGTCTTGTATGAAGCCGCCGCGATGTCCTTGCCAGCATATGGATTCGAGATTAACCCTGCTGCATGGTGTTTCAGTAAACTCTATGAACTCACTAACACGGATAGGGAAGAAAGAAGACAGATAATCAACGAGCTACGAGGGAGCCTTAACAAGCAGTTCCCGTTCATCCTTTTCGCTGATGACCAGCTCGATGATAACGTTGTTGAGACGAAAATAGCTATTATTGGGAATCTGATAAGTGACCGTGCGAAAATCCTGTTTAACGCCCTTGTTGTGCTGCTTGACGTTTACAATAATCCCATCACAAACAGTCTTGTTCACGGCAAATTTCATGCACTCGCTGAGCTGGTTTCCCGGCTGCCATACACTAACCAGCCAATTAAAGCAGATCTGCAAGATGCCAGGGTACTCCCTCTCGAAGCAGGGTCTGTTGACTTTGCCATCACATCTCCGCCGTACATTAATGTGTTCAACTATCACCAGAACTATCGGAGATCGGTTGAGCTTCTTGGATGGGACCTCCTACGCGTCGCAAGATCTGAGATCGGATCGAATAGGGCCAATCGGGGAAATCGGTTTCTCACAGTTATCCAATATTGCATCGACATGGCTCGGGCGGTCCAAGAACTCTCCAGAGCGATCAAGGAGAATGGTCGCGCGGTCTTTATTGTCGGCCACGAGTCGAGAGTCCTCGGTGCCCCTTTTTACAATGCGGATATTCTGGAACGAATAGCTCGGGAGTCAGGGTTGTTTGATGTTGTCCTACGTCAGAAACGCGTGTTCCTCAACCGCTTCGGGCAAGACATACGGGAGGATGTGCTTAACTTAGAAAGAAGGCGCTCCATCAGCAACCAGATGATTCCGTTGACTCTTGGAAGAACGGTTGCCCATGAAGCCCTTAAGACAGCATTGCCAGAAGTTGCGCAAGGGAACAGTGAACTTCTTGAAGAAGCGATTGAGAGAGTCAACGAGATTGAGGGAACGCCGCTTTTTAATAGCGCACAATACACCTACTACCAAACGAGGGATTCTGTCATGATGGTGAGAGAGAACGAAGAGAAAGTCATAGAAGGGCAGATGCCGGTATTTCCCACGCCACATATGGACAAACTCAAAGCACTCCTTCGAAATCCAAGGCTCCCCACTGCCGACAAGCCCAGGGTTGAAGAAGCGGTACAGAGGTACAATGACTGGATTAGTGAGCTCCAGCGCATCAAGCCTGGTCAGAAGAATTCAGTCCGTCAGCTTGTGGTGGAGGAGACAGATCCCGAGACCGACAAGGTTCTGAAACAAGGTCACTTCTGAGATGAGATTGCCCAAGGCAATCCAGCCGATCGCTTGCAGCGCCGACCGATCTTGCCCATTAGATGAT
>DYHU01000526.1 GCA_020724025.1 Syntrophorhabdus sp.
ATCGGACTTCCAGGGCCAAGAGCAAGAGTCACACCTCCATGATGGGCCATTGTTAAAGATGGCAAGATCAAGATGCTCAAAATAAAAACCATTGGCAATATCCGTTTCATCTTCTTCTCCTTTCTTCATGGTGATGCATAGAGTGCGTTCACCGAACGCACTCTATGCATAACGACATAAATCTTAACCGGTTTGTCATCCCGGGCTTTATCCGGAATCCAGTGTTTTTCTGTCCCGCCTTTGGCGGGACTGCTTTCGCGAGAATGACGTGTTTTGTTGTGATTAATGATGCTGCACATAAAAGTTGACCGTTATACCGGCTTCCTTCTTGATTTAATCAGAGCATAAATGCCGAAGATGCCGAAGATGAGGCTGATTCCAATGATCAGTTTCGTGTGTGTTGCGGCCAGGGGCTTGCTGAAGGATTTAAGATTGAGGGCTTCGTCCACCTTCACATCAATCGTGACCCCATGGAAACCGTGAGACGATTCTCCCCAAACCTTGATCTTCCAGATTCCTGTCCTTTCCGGGAAGAAGGAGATAAAACCATTCTTATCGGTTCTCCCCGTCTGATGGGGCAGAGTGTCTCCTGGTCCGAATAGCTCATATTGAGAATAACTGGCGGGGTCCTTTTCGACATAGAAGATCCTCACGGAAATCCCTTTTTGTTGAACCTCATAGTTGATGGAATGAGGATAAGCAGGATGACTAAAGAAAAGAAAAGAGACCACTAACAGGATGTAAGAAAACACCGACCCAACATCACTCCCGCGCAAGTGGGTATCCAGAAAGGTTTGAAAAAAATGGATTCCTGCTTTCGCAGGATTGACCTTTTGTCTAAATTTCATTGGTTTCATTTTGTCACCTCGAATGTCAATGTGGATGTGATGCGCAAAGAATCCGCATCAGCATCGTTTTTGATGGCTTCTCTGTAATTCACCGAAAGGACCTGAAGGCCTTTCGATACCTTCCATCTTGCAACCCCTTCTTTGTCCGTGGTCGTTATTTTATGGTGATCTCCTCCTTCGAGTTCCAACCCTGAAATCGGTTTGCCCTGATAAAGAATGCGGACGGGTAAGACGTTTCCCTCCTTCAACCCAAAGGGGTTTTCGAGGGGAAGGATATCGAGCCTCGCATCGCTCAGGGGCCTTTGAACGGCCTCTCCCCAGGAAAGAAGAGCTTTGGAGTAATAGAAAGAGCGGAAAGATTCGACGACCCTGCTCGCTTTTGTCTTAGGAAGGTTTTTCCAGCCATAAATGGTCTTTGACCAGTAGCCGTCATCGATCTCAACAAAGAATAGGGAGGGGGGTTCCACTGTTTTAAGAAAAATGCCGGTTCTTCTTTTCTCATTGTTCACTCCAACCTCTTTGCCCTGAAGGTCGAAAGCCTTGATCATCTTTATTTTGGAAGGTTCAAATTCCAGCCTCTGGGTTCCATGACCGAACACAACCATAAATTCGCTGCCTTTTTTTTCAATCCAGAAGTCATGGGCAAGGAGCGAGGAAGGAAGGATAGCGACAAGTATCACCATCAAAAGAAGAGAAATGTTTCTCATCCAGCCGATCATGGCAGGTTGTGACTTGAAGATCGCGAGGAGGACGAGTACGGTTACGGTGACTTCAAGGAAGCCTACGGCTGTGAGATGGGGAATCATGACGGCAGGGATCGCAATTTTCAAAGGAAAAGGGAAATAGAGCGAGGCTTCGGAGCCGCCCGGGTGGAGTATCGGTTGTAGACCTAACTCAAGGGCAGCGAGAAGCCCGCCTAAATTCATTGAAATATAGGAGGCAATTCCTGCGCCGATGAGATGAGGAAAGAGAGTCGGTGAGAGAGAG
>DYHU01000110.1 GCA_020724025.1 Syntrophorhabdus sp.
GTTATTGATGATGAGCAGCCGATTCGGGAGACCCTGGAGATGTATTTGCGGGAGAAGGGGTACGAGGTGATCATCTCGGGGGATGGAGAAGGAGGATTAGACGCGGTCCGGAGAGAGCGGCCGGATATCGTGGTGCTCGATATTCGGCTTCCTGGGATGGACGGGCTGGAGGTTCTTCGTAGGATCAAAGCAATAGACCACAATACCAGTGTGATCATGATCACGGCCTATCAGGACATGGAGACCACCATCCAGGCGATGAAGCTCGGGGCCTACGAATATATCCATAAGCCCATCGACGTGGATGAGTTTGAGATCACCATTGACAAAGTGGTCAATAACCGGAGGCTCAGCAGCCGGTTGGAAGACCTGATCATGGAGATCTCCGAAGATTATAAGGTGGGCAATATCGTGGGCAAGACCAAGGTCATGCAGGAGATCTTCAAGGTCATTGGTCTGGTTTCAGAGAGCAAGACCACGGTATTGATTGAGGGAGAGAGTGGTACGGGTAAAGAGCTGATTGCCAAGGCCATCCATTATAACAGTCCTTTCAGGAAGGAGCCCTTCCTTCCGATCAACTGTTCGACCCTGGTGGAGACCCTCCTGGAGAGCGAGTTATTTGGACATGAAAGAGGTGCATTTACAGGAGCTACTTATCGGAAGAAGGGCAAGATCGAGATCGCCCAAAATGGGACGATCTTTCTCGACGAGATTGGAGAGATCTCTCCGAGTTTGCAGGTGAAGCTTTTAAGATTCCTACAAGAGAGGGAGTTTGAAAGGGTGGGAGGGGAGGAGAGGCTCAGATCGAGTGCGAGGGTCATAGCGGCCACTAATCGGGATTTATCTCGTTTGGTGGAAGAGAAGAGGTTTCGGGAAGATATCTATTTTCGGCTCAAGGTTGTCGAGATTCGGGTTCCTCCTTTGCGGGAGAGGAAAGCGGACATTCCCCTTTTGGTGGAACATCTGCTGAAGAAGATCAATATGGAATTGCATAAGAAGGTGACCAAGGTTCCCGGGGAGGTGATGGAGGCTCTGGTACATTATCCATGGCCGGGAAACGTGAGGGAGTTGGAGAATCTGTTGACCAGGGCTGTGGTCCTTTCGAAGGGAGACGTATTGGTACCGGAGTATCTCCCGGATCTATTCATAAGCGGAAAGACAGAGGAGGTGACCAAAGGGATTAAGCCTCTTGTGCAGGTCGAGCTTGAACATGTGGTCAAGGTCCTGGAGTTCACCCATTGGGATAAGGGAAAGGCCTGTGAACTCCTAGGAATATCAAGACCCACCCTCAGAGAGAAAATTAAAAAATATAACATCCAGCAATCGGGCTGAAGGCCAAGGAGCTCCAGGCCTTTGAGAAAGGAGGTGACTGCGAAACAGCTTTTTGAGTACTCTCAGCAATACCAAAGAAAGGAGGATTTATTATGGCTCAAGTGATAGACCAACCGGCTAAGCGTTCGATGGAAGAGATCATGGAGGATTATGCCCTCAAGAGATCACCAAGTTTCATCAGGAGCTCCCTAGCCTCCCATTTTGCCATGTTCGGGATACCCATGTGCATGTACTACCTGGCAGTTGGGAGTCTCAGTGTCGCCCTGGCAGGTCTGTGGTTGGGTATTCTGGCCACTTTGATCGCCTATGGGGTCTTCATCATCTTCGCCTCTGTTTTCGGCTACTTCTCGTGGAAAGGAGGTTACTCTTATGATATGATCGCCCGATTCAGTTGGGGACAAACAGGCTCATTTGTTCCTTCTCTTTTAAGCATGTATCTCCTCATGTCCTTTTGGGCCATGGAGACCCACTGGATGTCAGTGGCCATGCAAAAGGTATGGCCCATTGGCAATCTCTGGTGGTTCTATTTCATGTTGTTCCCTCTGTTTGTGGTCGTTCCCATCTTCGGGCACCGCGCCTTGGCTTATTGGAACTATATCGCAGTTCCTTTAGGGATCATCGCCACCCTTTATGTTTTGTATTATTACTACGTGATTGGCGATTTCACCGTGAGCAAAGCCCTCAGCATGTCTTCAAAGCCAATCATTCCTGGAGGATTTGGAGCTGCACTCGACTGGTCCTTGGCCGCTGTGGGGCTTTGGGCGGTCACCGCGGGAAATTTCGGTCGGTTCTGTAATTCGAAAGGGTGGGCTATAGGCATCGGTCCTTTCCAGGGCCTTTTTGCTCATGTCGTTTTTCCCATCATGGGGATCTTCCTAGTCTGGCCGATGATTGCTGCCCTCACACCGAAGATCGGTGCCCAGGCTGCTGGGCAGACAGCCTTTCTCCCTTCGATCCCTTTTGTCATCGCCATGGGATGGCTCGGGGTGATCATCGTCCTGACATACCAGCTGAATGTACAATACATCAATGCCTATTTACCATCGGTGAACATGGCCAATTTCTTCGCAGTGGTCTTCAAATGGGAGCCAGGAAGAAAAGTGTGGGTGGTCATCGCAAATATCATCGGCCTTGCACTTTTGGCCTTTGGAATTATCGAATGGATTCTCCACTGGGCATGGACTGCCACCTTGACCTTAGGAACAGCCTGCGTCATCTCCCTTGCGGACATCTGCTATCGATGGCACAAGAAAATTCCTACAGAATATGACGTCATCCCACCCAATATGAGGCTCTGGAACCCTATGGCTTTTCTTGTATTCGCCATCTCTCTGGTCGTAGGTATTCTCGATAAACTCTGGTGGAAGCTCTTTCCATCTCCCTCGATCATTGCCTATCCGCTGGCCTTTGTGCTCTACTGGATCATCTCTGCAAAGGGAGAAGGAAAATATCAGAAGGATATCATCGAATAGGATATGACTTTGGGATAAGGGAGGCCTGACGATATTTGGATCAGGCCTCCATCTTGAAAAGTCTTGCCAAATGTTCCTCGCAAACATGGTAAAATAGAAGGGAGGTCAGCGCAGCATGACACAACAATCATTTCCCAAACTGATGGAACCAGGGAAGATCGGAAATCTGGCGGTGAAGAACCGGGTGGTCTCTTCCCCGATGATCACAGGATACGCCACCCGTGACGGAATGGTTACCGACCGGTTATTAAGATTTTATGAAGAGAAGGCAAAAGGAGGAGTGGGACTGATTATTGTGGAGTACACCTACATCGACCTCAAGGCCAGTATCTCAGCCCACTGTCAATTAGGTGCTTACGACGACACCTGTATCATTGGGCTGGCACAGCTTGCAGAAGTGATGCAGCAGAAGGGTGCAAAGACTTGCGTCCAGATCGAACACTGTGGAAGACAGAAATTTATCGGGACCCATCCTATGGTGGCCCCTTCCCGCGTTCCCTGGGAGGAATTGGTGGCCATGGGAGGAGTCATCCCCACCGAATTAAGTATCGAGGAGATTCATGAGATTGTCGAGGCCTTTGGGGATGCAGCGCGCAGGGTGAAACAGGCCGGGTTTAACATGGTGGAGATTCATGGTGCTCATGGTTACCTCATCACGAATTTTCTTTCTCCTCACACCAACCGTCGGACAGACATGTACGGAGGTAGCTTGAAAGAGAGGATGCGCTTTGGGCTTGACGTGGCTGAGAATGTGAAAAAGAAGGTGGGTCCCGATTTTCCCGTTGGAATCCGCTTAAGTGGAACGGAGTATATCGACAATGGCGTCATGATTGAAGACACGATCGCCTTTGCCAAGGAGCTTGAGAAAATCGGGATCAACGTTTTCCACATCTCTGGGGGCAATCATCACACCATGCACTGCCAGGTCGCCCCTTCAAATCAACCCTTAGCCTTTAATGTATGGGCGGCTGAGGCCGTAAAGAAGGAAGTGAGTGTGCCAGTCATTGCCTCAGGTTCGATAACGAGTCCTGACTTGGCAGAAAGCATACTGAAAGAAGGAAAGGCAGATTTCATAGGCCTTGCCCGGCCCCTTCTTGCAGATCCCCTCTTTCCAAAGAAGGCATTGGAGGGGAGGGCTGAGGAGATTCGGCCTTGCATTCGATGCAATCAAGGATGTCTAAATAAAGGGATTATGGCTGGAAAAAGCTTGATGTGTTCTGTGAACATTGCGCTGGGGAGGGAAGAACGTTTCGCTCGGCTGCAATACGAGGAGAACGATTTTGCACCCAAACCGAAGAAAGTGTGCGTTGTAGGAGGTGGGCCAGGTGGAATGGAAGCTGCCAGAATTGCTGCCTTGAGAGGGCATCAGGTCACGCTGTTTGAGAAACAGGATAGGCTGGGGGGGGCTCTCTTGGAGGCTTCTATCCCTGAATTTAAGAGCGATTTGAGACCCTTAATCGATTATCTCTCCAACCAGTTGAAGAAATTGAAGGCCAATGTTAACCTAAAAAAGGAGATAACGGCCAGGGAAATCGTGGAGGCAAATCCAGATGCGGTGATTGTGGCCATTGGAAGCAAACCATCGATGCCAAAAGTTTCGGGTATCGAAAAAGGCCATGTGCTCAATGGCCTGGATGTACTTAGAGGCAAAGAAGTTGGAAAGAAGGTGATCATCATAGGCGGAGGGATGCTGGGATCTGAACTGGCCTTGTTCTTAGCAGAAAAAGGGAAGGAGGTGATTCTTACTACGCGACAGAAGCAGATCGGTTACGATATGGAGATCGCCCATTTCATCGTTCTTATGGACAGGCTTGCAAAGGCCAGCGTCCAGATCCATACCCAACAACTCTTGCAAGAGGTCACTGACGGCGGCGTCATTATGCTCGACCTTGCCAGATTGGGAGAAAAGGTGGGGTTCAACGGAGATCATGTAATCATCATGGGGGGCCTTCAGCCAGGCACGCAGCTGCATCAGGAGCTAACAGATAAGGGACTGGCTGTACACGCCATTGGAAACTGCGTTCAACCTCGTGGCATTCACGAGGCTATCTATGAGGGCCATCTCGCAGCCCTGTCGATCTAAATCTGGAGTCATTTGCCGAGAAGCATATAGAGGGCAACCAAGTTTAATGCGACATCCAAACTTCCGTAGAAGAGGAGGCAATTATGAAGTATGTCGTTGGTATAGATATCGGAGGGACTTTTACTGATCTCGTCTGCATGGATCAGGAAGGGAATATGACTATTGCCAAAACACCTTCCACTCCGGCTGACCCCGCGATCGCGGTGATAGAGGGTTTGGGCAAGATAGCAAACACATTCGGGAAGAATCTCAAGGAGTTTCTCCCGGATGTGGTGCGCCTGAGCCACGGCACCACGGTAAGTACTAACACGGTCTTGACCTGGAGAGGGGCAAAGGTGGGACTCCTTTGTACCAAAGGATTCAGGGACCTCTTAGAGATACGTTTCGGTATAAGGGAGAATGTGTATGACTATACTGTTCCTCAGCCTAAGCCGTTAGTCCCAAGGTACTTGAGAGTACCCATTGAAGAACGATACAAATGGAATGGCGAGGAGCTTGCCACGCTCAATGAGGATGAGGTTCGGAAGGCGTGCAATTACTTTAAGGAACAAGGAGTTGAAGCGGTAGCGGTCTGCTTTTTATGGTCATTTAAATATCCAGACCACGAAAGGCGGGCTGCCGAAATCGTTAGAAAAGAGCTTCCAGGCGTCTATGTTTGCGCTTCCGTCGATGTGCAGCCCGAAGTCCGTGAATATTGGCGTATGAGCACTTCCGTACTCAATGCTTATGTGGGGCCAGCTTTGAGCCGATATATGGTCCACTTGGTGAATGAACTGAAGAATGCGGGCTTTAAAGGGGTGATGCTCATTACGCAATCAAATGCCGGCGTCATTTCTCCGGAGGTTGCCTGTGAGCAGGCGGTGAGGACTTTGCTTTCAGGCCCAGCAAGCGGACCAGGGGCGGGGCTCTTTCTCACTAACCCCCTGAATATTAACAACCTCATCACCATTGATATGGGCGGGACCAGTTTTGATGTCTGTTTGGTCAAGGAAGGCGTGCCGATGATGGCCACCAACAGCGCGGTGGGGGGAGTCTATCATTTGAGATTACCACTGGTAGATGTAAACACCATCGGGGCTGGTGGTGGCAGTGTCGCCTGGCTTGACTCCTTTAAAGTGCTCCATGTGGGCCCCCAGAGTGCCGGTGCGGATCCCGGTCCAGCTTGTTATGGGAAAGGTTCAATGGAGCCTACGATGACCGATGCTAACCTGTTGTTGGGTTACCTCAATCCCGGCTACTTCTTAGGAGGACAGATAAAACTCAATCCAGAACTGGCCAAAAAGGTGATCAAGGAGAAGATTGCCGATCCTCTGGGCATGGACGTGGTGGAGGCTGCCAGATCAATAAAGGCAATTTTGGACCATTCAATGGTCGATGGGATCTCAACAGTTTCTGTCCGCCGGGGGGAAGACCCCAGGAGGTACATTTTAGTGGTCGCCGGTGGAGCCGGACCGGTACATGCGGCCAGCTTAGCCAAGGAGCTGGGGATCAGGCACTTGATTATTCCCAGGTGGTCTTCCATTTTCTGCGCCCTCGGTGGTACCATTGCCGACATCAGACACGACTATGTCACTTCCATCATCTCCCTGACCAGCGCGGCAGACCCGACCACAGTAAAGGAGACTTACGCAGCTATGAAGAAAGGGGGAAATGAAACCTTGGAGATAGAGGCCATTAGGGTCGAGGACAGGTACTTCAAGGGAAGTCTCGATATGAGGTATGAAGCCCAATATCATGAGATTGAGATCCCTGTAGACGAAAAAGAGTTAACGAAAGAGGGAATAGTGCGGATCGTCGACAGGTTCCATCAAAGGCATGACGAGTTATATGGTTACAGGGATGTGACGGATACGGAGATGATCAACTTGAGGCTGACCGCCTGTGCCAAGGTGGTGGCACCTCTTCGAAAGGCAGAGCCTGCCATAACCAGAGACGAAAGTAAATATTTAAAGATGAAAAGAGACGTCTACTTTGAAGAAGAAAGGGGGTTCGTCTCCACGACCGTCTACGATGGAGATGCCATGGAAGTTGGCAGTCTGGTTTATGGTCCAGCGGTGATTGAGCAAAAAAATACCACAATAGTCGTCCCACCTGGAGCGAAGTTAGAAGTTAATCCATATGGAGACTATATGATGGAGTTACCGGAATAAACAGAGGAGGAAAAAATGACAACCGTGAAGAAAGAACTGAGTCTTAAAACGCATCCGGCTGATTTCGAGATCCTGGGCTCCAGTTTCTATACGATCGCCCAGGAGATGGGTGTAAATATTGAGAGGACAGCGAGGGCTCCCATCTTCTTTTCTGCCCATGACTTTGTCGTGGCCATCGCCAAGCCCAATGGCGACCTGGTCACGATGGCCGAGTACATCCCGGTTCTTGTGGGGGCCTGTCCCTTTGCCATCAGGGCCGTAAACGAATACTACAAGGATAACATTCACGAAGGGGATGTATTTCTGGTGAATGACCCCTACACGCTGGCAGGCGGAAATCAGTTGGCGGACTGGTGCATTGTGACGCCCGTATTTTACAAGGGGGAGCAAGTGTTCACCATAGCCGTAAAGGCTCACCAGGCTGATACCGGCGGCGGCGTCCCGGGCGGGTACAACCCTAACGCCCTCGATATCTGGGGCGAAGGGTTGAGGATTCCACCGATAAGAATATACGAACGGGGAAAGGAGAGAAGCGACGTCTTGAATTTGATTCTCACCAATGTGCGCCTTTATGAACTGCAGCGAAGCGACCTGCTCTGCATGACGGCTGCGACCAGGATCGGGGCAAAGCGTCTTGCAGACCTAATGGAGATGTGGGGTAAAGATAAGATAGAAACCTATATTGAAGATGTATTTAACTACTCCGATTCGATGATGCGTGAACAGGTGGAGAAGATCCTTGACGGAACCTATCACGCTGAAAACGTACCCCAGTCGCCAGGAAGGTTTAATGACGCTTCCATCATTCAGTGCGATATGACTATTAAGGGAAGCAATATGATACTGGACTTCACCAAGTGCGGACCGCAGGTGAGGGAATATGTGAATAGTACCATTTCCAATACCCATAGTTGCGTGTGGCTCACCCTCCTTTCATCTCTGGGTAAGAAAATAAGGCGGGAGTATCGCAATCAAGGATGTTTCAAGATGCTCACCATCCTTACCAAACCCGGGACGATCCTTCACGCCACTCTCCCAGCCACCGAAGGGAATGATACGAATTTTACAGCAGCTCAGATCATTGATGTGGTAGAGGCCTGCTTGGCCTTAGCTGTGCCAAACGAGGTTTCTGCCGGCTGGGGACACATCCCCTACTGGGTGTTCGCCGGCCTTGACCCAAGGCGAGGCAGAGGGTATGGGGCCCCCGATTTCCAGGCCTGTGCTACAGGCGCTGGTGCCATATGGGGGACGGATGGCTGGTCCACGAACGGACCTCAGATCTGTAGTGGTACCCTCTGGTATCCGGAAATAGAGGTGGCCGAATCCGTCTATCCTATCGTCTGGGAAAGGTGGGAGCTCGCTCAGGATTCTGGGGCTCCGGGGAAATGGCGGGGCGGCTGGGGAGTTCACAATGTGTGGGTGGCCGATAGCGACCCGGAACCCATCAACATAGCCTATTGTCAGGAGCCTTACGATTATCCAGCTATCCCCGCTATTGCTGGAGGTAAGATGCCGAAACCGAATTCAAAGAGACTATTAATGAAGGATGGACACTGGGAGACTGAGGAGGATACTCGCCGCACGGCACTTTACCAGCTCCATACCGGTGATAAAGTCGTGGATTACTGCCAGGGTGGCTCTGGTGTGGGCAATCCATTCGAGCGAAATGTGGAGGCCGTCTGGGAAGACGTAAGGAACGAGTTGGTCTCAATAGAGAGCGCCCGGGAAGGCTATGGAGTAATAGTAGACCCGAAAACCCTAAAGGTAGACCTTACGGAGACTGAAAAGCTCAGAAAGAAAATGTTGAAGGAAGGGAAGACATAGGAGCTAAATGCTATCTCAAAGGGGGCGTCCCTCTAAGGACGCCCCCTTTTATTCACGATTTGGAAAAAGGCCCTTCATGAAAAGAAAAAAGGGGAATGCTATGGTTATAGGAGATGCTTTGAGAAGGTGTGCTGAAAACTACTCGAGCAAGTTGGCCATCAAGGATCAGTATGGAAAGCATTTCCCTCCAGGATTCAGCTACACTTACCGGGAACTGTCGGAGACGGTGAATCGCCTGGCTAACAGCTTTCTCTCTTTGGGATTGAGGAAAGGGGATCGGGTTGCTGTGCAGACGGGTACGGGCATCGGCCATTTCCTCTCTTTACTTGCTCTCACTAAGGTTGGAATGGCTATTGCTCCCATCGACCGCACTTACATGGCCGATGAGATTACCTACCAGATCCAGGATTCTGGTGCAAGAGGGTTGATCGTTGATGCAGACATTTACCAATCAAAGATCGAACTGATAAGGTCGCGATTGACGTCTGTAGAGTATTTTATTGGAATAGGTGAAGAGACCCCATGTCCATACGATTTTGACACCCTCGTCAAAGAGGGCTCACCTAAGGAGCCCCAAGTGGAGGTTCAAGAGGAGGACATGGCCACGTTAATCTATACCAGTGGGACAACCGGCCGACCCAAAGGAACACCTCTCACTCACAGAAATTGGATTTTCAGTGCTTATATGTGGGCCGCTGAATTATGGGCCCATCCCTATACACGATGGCTTCTTGTCATGCCATTACACACTTCAGGGGGAACGGGCTTAAGCATTGCCTCCGTGACAAGGGGCTGCTCCTTGGTCGTGACCAATCCCGATCCGAAAAAAATTTTGGATCTCATTGCGAGAGAAAAGATCACCTTCACCCAGTTTAGTCCTACCTTGCTTGCCAATGTCATCAGACATCCAGATGTAGATCAATGTGATTTTTCCACCATTGAGCGTTGGTTTACTTCTGCTGCACCAATTTCTGCTGGGCTGTTAAAGGAAGGGGCAAAATATTTTGGAGAAAAATTTATCCAACTCTATGGGACCACAGAAACTGCCTTGTTAGGTACGGTCCTCCGGCCGGAAGAGGTTTCCTTGGAAGGCCCTCTATCCAAAAGACTGACCTCGATCGGAATGGCCTGTTTAGGATATGAGATAAAGGTAGTGGATAACGAGGGAAAAAAGGTGGGGCCGGGTGGCATTGGAGAATTAGCGGTCAAAGGTGGCGGAGTGGCCAAAGGTTACTGGAATAAGCCTGAGGCCACCGATTTCAAAGACGGATGGTGGTATTCAGGGGATATCGTTCAAATCGATGAGGACGGTTATTATTATGTCATTGACCGGAAGAAGGACATGATCCTCACGGGTGGGATGAACGTATATCCCCGGGAAGTTGAAGACGTAATTGCATCTCATCCTGCAGTGAACCTGGTCAGCGTGATTGGAATCCCTGATGAAAAATGGGGGGAAAGTGTGAAGGCGGTGGTTGTGCTCAAGAAAGACGCTCAAACGACCGAAGAGGAGATTATGGAATATTGTAAATTGAGGCTAGCCTCCTACAAAAAACCGAAGTCAGTCGATTTTATCGACATCTCGGAGATGCCTATGATGGGAGGAGGCTATAAGATATTGAGAAGGGAGTTGAGGGATCGATATAGAAAGAAATACGAAGAAGAGAAGAAGACGAAAATAGATCGTTGGGGAGCAGTATAGTTCGACTTAAAAACCCGGCTGAAAGGCCGGAACCCAAAATTCCTGAGTTATCTATTCTTCAATGCTCATCCCCCCTGACAAAACAATCTCAACTCTTTCTTGTTCCACACGCCAAATTATTGCAGAATAAAAGTATTTTTGTGATTGATAAGGAGGAAAGAAATGGACTTTGAGCTCAGCAATAGGCAGAAGCGGATTCGGATGGCAGCCAGAGAGTTTGCAGAAGGCGAATTCAAGAATATCGCCTCAGATTGCGATAAGAAGGAGGAATGTCCAAGAGAGTTGATCAAGAAGGCTGCAGAACTGGGTCTCATCGGTGTCTTTATTAAGAAGGAATACGGAGGTCTTGGCCTGGGCTTTCTTGATCATGCCATCATCCTCGAAGAGCTTTGGAGGGTCGATCCAGGTCTTGGGCAGGAGCTTTGTTCTGTTACCTTCGGAGCTGAGGAATTGCTCCTTTTCGGTTCGGAAGAGCAAAAGAAAAAGTATCTTCCTCCCCTAGCCTGGATTCCCATGTTAGTTTTTTGACTTAACACCATGCACATCAGCCG
>DYHU01000111.1 GCA_020724025.1 Syntrophorhabdus sp.
AAGATCGCTGTTCCCACCCTCACATAGGTCGCCCCTTCTTCAATGGCAACCTCAAAGTCATTCGACATTCCCATGGAGAGCTCTTTTACGGGAATGCCTTCCTTGACCATCCGTTCCCTCAGTTCCCGTAATCGGATAAAGTAAGGCCTGCTCATCTCCGGCGAATCGAAATAGGGCGGCATGGTCATCAATCCCGCCAGGGAGAGATGGCTGAGATGGAGGACCCTTCGGGCGATATCGAATGCCTTAACTTCTTCCGTTCCGAATTTGGTCGTCTCTCCGGAAAGATTGACCTCAATCATCGCATTCATCGTCCGGCCTTCCTTTTCAGCCCTCCGGTTCAGTTCTTCTGCCAATGGGATGGAATCCAGAGAGTGTATCATATCAAAAAGGCGGATGGCATACTTCGCCTTATTCGACTGAAGGTGTCCGATGAAGTGCCAGGATACAGCTCTGCCGACCTCCTCGATCTTCCTCTGGGCCTCCTGCACATAATTCTCACCCAGAATGGAAACGCCTGCTTCAATGGCCTCTTTGATTCTTGCGACTTCCACGGTCTTGGACACAGCAACCAGTTTGATCTCTCCCGGGTCTCTTCCAACCTTTCTGGCTGCCTTCTCAATTTTCTCCATGACCCTCAAAAAATTTTCTTTGATCTGTGACATAAACTTCTTTAATCCCCCCTTTAGCAAACTGATCCTTACCCATAAGTGGGGGCGTTGGACACAAGGGTTAAGTTTAATGTTGTTAACAGGTTGATATCATTATTAATTTTTAAGTTTGTCATTCCTGCGGAAGCAGGAATCCAGATGTTTCTATTGGTCCTGGATTCCCGTTTTCACGGGAATGACACCAAAATACGAAATGCAAAACCTTCAATTACACCGGTCATGCCCCCTTCCTTGTGCCCAGCCACCTGACTTATGGGATACGGTCAGTTTAGCAAAGGGGGGAGGGGGGGGATTTATCTTCTCACTCCGCAATCCGCAATCTCTCCGAGCCAGAGGGCTCTCCCTCCGGGGCAGAAGCCCCTCTGGGGTGGAGCCTGAGCCGGAGGCCGCATTCCGAAATTAAAAATAATGTTTTATCATTCCGCAATCCGAATTCCGAAATCCGCAATCTTGATGGCTCCCAATCGAGTCAGCATCTGGATCAACTCGCACAGTGGAAGACCGACCACATTGGTATAGGACCCATTGATCGATTCAATCATAAATGATCCGATCCCTTGAATGCCATATCCCCCTGCCTTATCGAAAGGCTCGCCTGTTCCGATATACCAATCCATCTCACCTTCAGTCAGAGGCTTCACTTTTACTGCTGTCTGGACTGCTTCACAATCTCCCTTCCCTTTCCTTAAATGGTGAACCGAGACTCCAGTGAGTACCGAATGCTCTTTTCCGTTGAGACGCTTTAGCATCTCCATCGCCTCTTCTTGGTTTCCCGGTTTTCCCAAAATTTGGCCATCGATATACACAATGGTATCCGCCCCAATCACCCAACAATCAGGATATCGATTCCCTACCTCTATTGCCTTTGCCTCAGATAATCGAATCACATGTTCCCGGGGAGATTCGCCTTGAACAAAATCCTCTTCGACATGACTTGGAATCACATCGAACTCAAGACCCATTTGTTTTAATAAATCATATCTGCGGGGAGACTTTGAGGCAAGAATCAATCGGCCTTTCATTTCTAAAACCTAAATGAAATCAGGAGGTTTGTCAAGAAAAGAACCTTCTTGGTGTTGACTACCCTCTTTAAATCTGGTAGTTATTGAATAGGAAGACAGAGAATGAAGGAAAAGATTAAGGAGAAAGAAACTCTCGTCAGGATTATTCAAGACCTCAAGGCAAAGGGAAAGAGGGTCGTCTTTACCAACGGCTGTTTTGATCTTCTCCATGTCGGCCATATCCGATATCTGGAGAAAGCCAGATCCCTCGGTGATATCCTTGTGGTAGGAATCAACAGCGATCGATCGGTTCAGGCCATCAAAGGACCCCAGCGGCCCATCCTCCCCGAGAAAGAGAGAGCCGAGATCCTCTCCGGCCTCTGGTGTGTGGATTATGTCACCCTGTTCGATGAACCCACTCCACTGGAATTGATCACTTCCCTTCAGCCTCACGTCCTTGTTAAGGGCGGAGACTGGACAAAAGAGACCACGGTGGGAAAGGAAGTGGTTGAGGGATTGGGCGGAGAGGTGGTCATCATTCCTTTTGTCGATGGCTCTTCAACCTCCAACCTCATTGAGATGATATTAAAACGCTATGAAAAGAGACCGTGAAAAAGATTTGTTATCTCCTCCGGAGAAGCTTCCTCTCCTTCCTATAAGGGATGCCGTCGTCTTCCCTTATATGGTTCTCCCGCTCTTTATCAGCCGGGAAAAATCGATCAAATCCCTCGAGGAAGCCCTGGCCAAAGACCGGCTCATCTTCCTCGTCTCTCAGAAGAACCTCTCCGAAGAGGAGCCTGCCATCAAAGACCTCTACCGGGTGGGAACGGTTGCGCTCGTGATGAAGATGCTCAAGCTCCCGGATGGAAAGATCAAGATCCTCATCCAAGGACTCTCCAAGGCCACCATTAAAGAGATACTCCAGGTGACGCCCTACCTTCTCGTAAGAATCGAGAACATCAAAGACCCCTTCCTCACGGAGATCACCCTTGAGATAGAGGCCCTGATGAGAAGCGTCAGGGAACAACTGGAGAGGATTGCTTCCTATGGTAAATTCATCTCTCCCGATCTGATGTTCGTCCTCGAAAGCGTTGACGATCCCGGAAGGCTGGCTGACCTGGTCGCTTCCAATCTGGAACTCTCTGTCGAGAAGGCCCAGGAGATCCTGGAGATCTTCGATCCCATCGAGAGGTTGAAAGCGGTCAGCGACCTCCTCGGAAAAGAGGTCCAGGTCCTCACCATGCAGGCGAAGATTCAATCCCAGGCCAGGGAGGAGATGACCAAATCACAGAGGGAATACTATCTCCGGGAACAGATGAGGGCCATCCGGAGCGAACTGGGCGAGGCGGACGAACGGTCAAAGGAGTTCAAAGAACTCCGGCAGAAGGTCAAAAAGGCAAAGATGCCTGAAGAAGTGGAGAAGGAGGCTCGTAAGGAATTGGGACGGTTTGAGCAGATGCATCCTGATTCTGCCGAGGCCTCCATCGTCCGCACCTATCTCGACTGGTTAATCGAGATGCCCTGGTCAAAGTCGACCGCTAATAACCTCGACATCAAAGAGGCGAAGAAGGTTTTGGATGAGGACCATTATAATTTGGAAAAGGTGAAGGAACGAATCCTGGAGTACCTGAGCGTCCACAAACTGAAGAAGAGGATCAAAGGCCCCATCCTCTGTTTCATCGGCCCTCCCGGAGTGGGAAAGACCTCTCTCGGCAAATCGATCGCCAGAGCCCTTGGAAGAAAATTCGTCAGAATCTCTCTGGGAGGGATACGGGACGAGGCCGAGATCCGGGGGCATCGCCGCACCTATGTGGGCGCCATGCCCGGACGGATCATCCAGTCGATCAAACAGGCGGGAAGCAATAACCCCATCTTTATGATGGACGAAGTCGATAAGATCGGTGTGGACTTCCGGGGCGATCCTGCCTCTGCCCTTCTGGAGGTTCTCGACCCCGAGCAGAACAATGCCTTCAGCGATCACTATCTCAATGTCCCCTTCGACCTCTCTCAGGTTATGTTCATCACCACGGGAAATGTGACCGATCCCATTCCCTCCGCCCTTAAAGACCGGATGGAGATCATCGATATTCCCGGATATACGGATATGGAGAAATTGAAGATTGCCCGGACCTTCCTTCTTCCGAGGCAGATGGAGGAGAACGGGATCGGGCCAAAGCTATTAGAAATTTCCGACCAGGCCATCCTCCAGGTCATCTCCCAGCACACACAGGAGGCGGGGCTCCGGAATCTGGAAAGGGAACTGGCTTCGATCTGCAGGAAAGTGGCGAAAAAAGTGGCGGAGGGAAAGAAGGAGAAGACGAAAATCACTGTGAGGAATCTCAATCAACTCCTTGGGCCGCCTCAATTCCTGCCCGACGAGGAGCAGGAGCGCAATGAGATCGGGGTGGCCACCGGTCTGGCCTGGACAGAGATCGGAGGCGAGGTCCTCCATGTGGAGGCATCGACCACTCCCGGAAAGGGTTCGCTCATCCTCACCGGTCATTTAGGAGAGGTGATGAAGGAGTCCGCACAGGCCGCTTTCACCTATACGCGCTCCAGAGGAAAAGCCTATCGGATCAAGGCAAACGATCTCAATGAGAAAGAGGTCCATATCCATGTCCCTGCAGGCGCCATTCCAAAGGATGGACCTTCTGCCGGTATTACGATGGCCGTCTCCCTTATCTCCGCCCTCTCAGGGATTCCTGTCAAAAAGGAGGTGGCCATGACCGGCGAGATCACGCTGAGGGGGAGAGTGCTTCCGGTGGGGGGCTTGAAGGAAAAGGCGCTGGCTGCCCTTCGGGCCAACATCAAAAAGGTGGTCATCCCTTATCGGAACAAGAAGGACCTCGTCGAGATGCCGTCCTATATTCGTAAGAAGATGGACTTCATCCCGGTCAAACACATGGACGAAGTATTAAAGGTTGCACTGGTCAAACGTAAGACCCCAATTGAGTCAAAAGAATAACTTCCTCCCCCCACGGTGGGGGAGGATTCAGGTGGGGGGGGCAAGACATCCACCCCCATCCCAACCTTCCCCCATCGCAAGGGGGAAGGAGATGAGATAAGAAATCGTGTGTCTGAATGAATGACGAAACAAATCGGATAACTGTGCTTTAAGACCAAATTCATTAACTCGAAATAATGGGATATTTTTCACTCAATTGGGGTAAGAGTTAGGAGTTCGATAGGGAGCGGTTTGAAACCGTTCCGTACAAAGGTTCGGAGTTGAAAACAACTGAAAAGGACCTCCAGGACATTGGTGAATTCGGACTCATTGCAAAAATCAGAAACTGGACGGGGGTTTCCCGTCCTGATGTGGTTCGGTCCATTGGCGATGATGTGGCTGTCATCGAAATGGGGGGAAAGGCCCTCCTCATCACAACCGATATCCTCATCGAGGATATCCACTTCGAGAGGTTCTGGACCGATCCCTTTCTCCTGGGAAGAAAAGCCCTTGCGGTCAATCTCAGTGACATAGCGGCAATGGGCGGAATTCCAAAATATTTCCTCATCTCCATCGGCCTTCCCAAACATCTCTCTTTCTCTTTTATCTCTCTTTTTTATCGCGGCCTAAAAGAGGAGGCGAGACGGTTTCGGGTCGACTTGGTCGGCGGGGACACCTCCCTTTCTCAGAAAATCATCATCAACATCTGCCTGATCGGCGAAGGGAAAAAGGGAGATCTCCTCTTCAGAAACGGCGCAAAGGCGGGAGATGATCTCTATGTCTCCGGAACACTGGGCGATGCGGCGTTAGGATTAAAGATTCTCCGGAGCAAGGGGCTCAGGAAAAAACCCAGGGGATTGATCGAGAGACACCTCTCTCCTACTCCCAGGATCGAACTGGGCCAGGCCCTCGCCGGAAAACACGTCGCCTCAGCCATGATTGACGTGAGCGACGGCCTTCTTAGCGACACCAACCATATTCTCGAAGAAAGCAAGGTCGGAGCACGGATCTGGGAAGACCGCATCCCCCTTTCAAGCCTCTATCGGAGATGGGTCCGGACCTATTCAAAGAACCCTTATCAGATCGCCCTGAGCGGAGGGGAAGATTATGAACTTCTCTTCACCGCTTCGCCTAAAATGAGGGCCGGGATTTTATCCCTTGCCCGCTCATTAAATATCCCGATCACCCGTGTGGGCGAGATCCTTCCGGAAAAAGAGGGGTTTCATCTCATCAGAAAAGAAGGAAAGGAAATCCCATTGCACCGGTTAGGTTTTGACCATTTTAAATAATCCCACATCCCTCTCCCGCTATTCCGTTCAATCTTCGATATGATAACAGGCTGATATTATGGATGTTTTACAATTTTCCGAAACCTTCTCTCCGTCTTGACAAACCCCCCCTCCATTATTATCTTTATTGAAATCCTTTATGACGGGTACGTTATCTCCCGTTCATACGGGACAGGCACGAACAATGAAAATGCTCCGGGTGTTTGGGTTACGGTTACGAAGCCCGTTTCGGTTACCGGTTACGGTTTCGTGTAAAGAATTAAGAGACGATAAACGTAACCTTCTATTAACGATACGGGCCTCGTTACCCTTACCGTTTGACTTTTATTTCTACGCAATAACTTGGGACCGAATCATTTTTAAATAGGATTTATGGGTTTGAAGAAGGATGATGTTCACTTTAACCAGTAGGATGAAAGAGATTCTCAGGAATGTGATCGAAGACTACATCCTCACTGCTGAGCCGGTGAGTTCGATGAGCATTTCAAAAAAGTCAGATCTCCGTCTCAGCCCTGCAACCATTCGGGGTATCATGTCCGATCTGGAAGAGATGGGATTGCTCTTCCAGCCTCATACCTCAGCAGGCAGGGTTCCGACGGAGAAAGGGTTTCGGTTCTATGTCGATTATATCCTCGACATCCACGAATTGAGCGGTGAGGAAAAGAGGGATATCCGTTCGAGGTATTCCATTTACCAATCCGAGGGGAAAGACCTCTTCCGGGAAACCTGCCGGATCCTTTCAGCCTCTTCTCACTGCCTTGGCCTCGTCTGGGCGCCCAGGTTGAGCGAGCTCGTCCTTCAACATATCGAATTTGTGAAACTGAGAAAATATTTGACGCTGGCCATCCTCGTGAGTACAACGGGAATTGTTCAGAATCGGATCGTCGAGATGGACGAAGATCTTTCTCAATCCGACCTGGATCACCTTTCCGATCATCTCAACGGGCTCCTGTCAGGTCTCACCCTCCAGCGGGTGAGGGAGAAACTTTTCGACCAGATGAGGATGGAGAAGCACGCCTATGATCGTCTGTTCCAGCACGCGATCAAACTGGGAGGGAAAGCCTTCTCCTCATTTGATGAAACCGATGTCTTCATCGAAGGGAGGACCAATATTCTTTCTGAGCCCGAGTTCGGGAATATTTCGATTATGGCCGACCTCTTCCGGGCCTTTGAGGAAAAGGCCACCATGGTCAAGCTCCTCGATAAGTGCATGGCGCCGAGAGGGGTCCGGATTTCCATCGGGTCGGAAAGCCAGGTGCAGGAGATGGAGACATGTAGTCTCGTCACTTCAACCTACGGCTGTCAGGGAAGGACCTGGGGCGCCCTGGGTGTCATCGGACCCCGAAGGATGAATTACTCCAGAATTATCCCTCTGGTCGACTATTCGGCAAGGCTTCTAAGCGAGATTCTGGAAACCTATTATCATTAATCGGAGCGATTAAGATGAGCGAATCAGGAAAGAAAGAGATACCGGTCATATTGGAAACAGATGGGGATCAGTCATCAGGGGATCACCCGGAGCCAAAATCCCACAAAAATAAGAAAAAGAAGGACGATAAAGACCACGAGATCGAAGAACTGAAAAAGAGACTCGAGGAGAAGGAAAAGGAGGCAAGAGAGAACCTTGACCGCCTCTTGAGAACCGCCGCTGACCTCGAAAATTATAAAAAGCGGGCCGCCCGGGAAAAAGAAGACTGGACTAAATTTTCAAATGAGGACCTGATCAGGACCATCCTGCCTTTTATCGACAATCTCGAAAGGGCGGTGGACCATGCCGATAAGGTAATGGATGCGGGCGTTCTGACCGAGGGAATCAAGTTGACCCTTCAACAGATCCTCCAGACCCTGAATCGGTTCGGTCTTGCTCCCTTTGAATCCGTTGGCAAACCCTTTGATCCGGCTCGCCATGAGGCAATGCTGGTTGTGGAAACCGACCAGCACGAACCGGATCAGGTGGTCGAGGAATTTCAAAGGGGATACCTGTTGAACGAACGGCTCTTGAGACCTGCAACCGTTTCGGTATCGAAGTCTCCGTCGAAAGAGGTTCAGGTAACAGAATAATATTTTCACTAATTGAAGAAGGGAGAATGATCATGGCTAAAACAATAGGAATCGATTTAGGAACAACCAACTCAGTCGTCGCCATTATGGAAGGAGGGGATCCGATCGTCATCGCCAACCCCGAAGGAACCCGGACCACACCCTCTGTCGTTGCCTTTACCGATAAGGGCGAAAGGGTAGTCGGCCAGATTGCCAAGCGTCAGGCGATTACCAATTCGGAAAACACCATCTTCTCCATCAAGCGACTGATGGGAAGGAAGTATAGCGATGCCGAAGTTCAAAAGGATGTCAAAATCCTTCCTTATAAGATCGTCGAGAACAAGAACAGCGATGCCTGGGTCAGGGCGAGGGATAAAGAATATAGCCCGCCCGAGATCTCTGCCTTCATCCTTCAGAAGATGAAGGAGACGGCGGAAGCCTATCTCGGTGAGAAGGTGACCGATGCGGTGATCACCGTCCCGGCCTATTTTAACGACAGCCAGCGTCAGGCCACCAAGGATGCCGGAAGGATAGCAGGCCTCAATGTGGTCCGGATCATTAATGAGCCCACAGCCGCATCTCTGGCTTATGGTTTGGACAAGAAGAAGGATGAGAAGATTGCGGTCTTCGACCTGGGCGGTGGAACTTTCGATATCTCCATTCTCGATCTGGGCGACGGCGTCTTTGAAGTCAAATCGACCAACGGGAACACCCATCTCGGCGGCGATGACTTTGACCAGCGCCTCATCGACTACCTGGCCGATGAATTCAGGAAGGACCAGGGGATCGATCTCCGGAAGGATCGAATGGCCCTTCAGAGATTGAAGGAGGCCGCGGAAAAGGCGAAAATCGAACTCTCCAATATGATGGAGACGGATATCAATCTGCCCTTCATCACGGCAGACGCTTCAGGACCGAAGCATCTCAATATGAAGTTGACCCGGGCTAAACTGGAAAAGCTGACAGAGGATCTTATCGACAGCGTGGAAGGCCCTTGCCGGCAGGCCCTCGCCGATTCCGGGCTTTCACAAAGAGACATCGATGAAGTGATCCTCGTGGGCGGGATGACCCGGATGCCAAGGGTCCAGGATAAGGTGAGGCAGATCTTCGGAAAAGAACCCAATAAGAGCGTCAACCCGGATGAGGCGGTGGCCATCGGCGCCGCTATTCAGGCCGGAGTCCTGCAGGGTGAGGTGAAGGATGTGCTTCTGCTTGATGTCACTCCGCTCTCCCTCGGGATCGAAACGCTCGGTGGCGTCTCCACCAAACTGATTGAGCGAAACACCACCATCCCGACCAAGAAGAGCCAGATCTTCTCAACGGCAAGCGATAATCAACCCGCGGTGACGATCCATGTGCTCCAGGGTGAAAGGGAGATGGCCGCTGATAACAAAACCCTCGGTCAGTTTGAACTCGTGGGCATTCCCCTTGCTCCGAGGGGCCTCCCACAGATTGAGGTGACCTTTGACATCGATGCCAATGGGATTGTCCATGTCTCAGCAAAAGACCTGGGAACAGGAAAAGAACAGTCCATCAAGATCACCGCATCAAGCGGCCTCCACGAGGATGAGATTAAAAAGATGGTCAGGGATGCCGAAGCCCATGCGGCGGACGACAAGAAGAGAAGGGAACTCGCGGAGGCTCGAAACCATCTCGATACCCTCATCTACACGACAGAAAAATCCCTGAAGGAACACGGTGATAAGATCGATTCTGCCGACAAGCAGAATATCGAGGATGCCATTGCAAAGGCGAAAGAGGCGATGAAATTGAACGATCTTGGTGCCATCAAATCCGCTCAGGAAGAACTGACCCGTTCCTCCCATAAACTGGCAGAGGCGATGTATGCCAAGGCCTCTCAAAAGGGAGCGGCAGGAGCAGGTCCTGGAGCAGGGACGCAGGAAGGTCCCCGTCAAAAGACCCAGGAAGATGTGGTCGATGCCGACTACGAAGACGTAAAGGACAAGAAGTAATTTACCATATGAATCCTATTGAAAAAAGGCGAGGGATTTTAACCTCGCCTTTTTTGTTAAAACTCATCCTCTATGTGTCATTCCTGCGGAAGCAGGAATCCAGACTTGTTCTGGCAAAAGAGGGGAACCACAAAAAAGAATCTGGATTCCCGTTTTCACGGGAATGACAGAATCGGTGGAGAAAACATGGGAATTTGATTTTATTCTCTATCGGTGTTACTTTTTAGACCGCCCAGGAGGCTTATATGTTTGGCTTTTTTGAAAAATTAAAGAAGGGGCTTTCCAAAACCCATCAGGGGTTTGTCGAAAAGATAGACCGCCTCTTTCTTGGAAAGAAGACGATCGATCCGGATCTTTTGGATGAACTGGAGGCGCTCCTCTTCGAAGCCGACTTAGGAGTTAAGACGACCACTCAACTGATGGAGGGCGTCCGGCAGGGCCTCAAAAGGGGCGACCTTCAGGATCCGGGGAGAGTAAAAGAGTTTATTAAACAGGAGATCTTTCGGACCCTTCATACGGGCGAAAAACCCCTCTCCATCGATTTCTCTAAAACCAAGCCCTTTGTTTTGATGGTGGTGGGGGTCAATGGCGCGGGCAAAACGACGACGATCGGAAAGATCGCCCATCAATATTCATCCCAAGGAAAGAAGGTTCTGATCGGTGCGGCCGACACCTTCAGGGCGGCAGCGGTCGAGCAACTGGAGATCTGGGCAAACCGGGCCGGAGCAGACTTCATCAAGCAATCCAAGGGATCCGATCCCTCGGCTGTGGCTTTCGACTCGATCCATGCGGCAAGAGCCAGGAATACGGATTTGGTCTTCATCGATACAGCCGGAAGGCTCCATACCAAAGTCAATCTGATGGAAGAGCTAAAAAAGGTGAAAAGAATTATCGGGAGAGAATGCCCGGGCGCACCCCATGAAATCCTTCTCGTCCTTGACGCCACCACAGGTCAGAACGCCATCTCTCAGGCCAAACTCTTCAACGAAGCCATCGGCGTGACCGGAATTGCCCTTACAAAACTGGATGGAACAGCCAAGGGAGGGATTATTGTGGGAATTACAGAGGAACTAAAAATTCCAGTCCGATATATTGGCGTGGGCGAAGCAATTGACGATCTCAAGGAATTCAACGCCACCGAATTCGTCCAGGCCTTATTTTGA
>DYHU01000112.1 GCA_020724025.1 Syntrophorhabdus sp.
CCGATTGTGGACGATCCCTTTACTTTTGGCGAGATCGCGGTGGCTAATGCCTTAAGTGATGTCTATGCGATGGGAGGGACTCCGCTCACGGGTATGAATTTAGTGGCCTTCCCGATCAAGACGCTCTCTCCTTCCATTCTGAAAGAGATCCTTCTCGGAGGCCTTTCGAAAATGAAGGAGGCGGGTGTGGCTCTGGTAGGAGGACATTCCGTCGAAGATCCGGAGATTAAATATGGCCTTGCTGTGACAGGAGTGATCCATCCGAAAAAAATACTGACGAATGCCAATGCAAAGGTAGGAGACAAATTGGTTTTGACGAAACCTCTCGGTACAGGGATTGTTGCCACAGCCCTCAAAGGTGGGATGGCCTCTGAGGAGGCTGTCCAGAAAATCGTGGAGAGCATGGTGACCCTGAATCGAACGGCATCGGAATGGATGAAAACATTTGGAGCCCATGCCTGCACCGATATCACAGGGTTCAGTTTCATCGGCCATGCCCTGGAAATGGCGACCGCAAGCCAGGTGGGGATGGTGATTCAATCAAAAGCTATTCCGATCTTCCCCGAGGCCATGGACTATGCGAAATTGGGATTGGTCCCTGGAGGGGCGTATTCGAATCGCCAATTTTTCTCCTGCAAGGTGGAGGTTTATACGGATGTGCCGGATCTTTTGGTGGATATCCTCTATGATCCCCAAACCTCTGGCGGGCTCCTCATCTCCCTTCTTTCTGATCAGGCAGAAGCGCTGGTGGAAACCCTGAAGAAGGAGGATGGTGTACACTCCTCCATCATCGGAGAGGTCGTCGCAGAGCCACAAGGAAAACTCCGAATGACCTAACTCCTTCTTTTCTCTTGTAAGGAGAGTCCTTTTCCAATATAATCCTTCATGATGGAGTGTCGTCTCCCGTTTATACGGGACAGGCTCGAACCATAAAAATTTGCAAGTATTATCCTCCCCCTTGATGGGGGAGGATTGAGGTGGGGGTGGATAGGGTGTCTTCCCCCTCCCCCCCCCACCAAGGGAGAGGGAGATAATAGGGTTATTTTTTAGGTAATGATTTGAATAAGAAGGGTGAGGGGAAAGTCTCTTCCATGGAAAAGGAAACCCAGCCCGGCAATCCAATCCAGAACCTGGTTGTGGCGAAATATCGGGATGGAAAGATGATCAAAGGGGTGACCTACAATTTTGGGGCTGAAAAAAAGGCCTTCCATGTCATCCCCATCACAGAAGAGAAAGAAGAGGGAACGAGAAAGGGTGTGGAAGTGGTTCTCTCCGAATTGAAGGCCATCTTTTTTGTGAAGTCCCTTGAAGGAAGGAAAGGGCCACGGGCCCTCGAAGGGCTTCTCGAAGAAGAAGAGGAAGAACAGGCGGCAGCCCTGAAGGTGAGGGTCACATTCCATGATGGAGAGACTCTGATTGGGATGACCCATGGATATTCTCGAGAGAAGCAGGGTTTTTTTGTCATCCCGCTGGAAAAGGAAAGCAATAATCTGAGAGTCTTTATCGTTTTTAATTCGGTCAAGGAGATTGAGCTCCTGAAGTAGATTTTTACATGTTTAAATCTGAGAATCTATCTCTAACATTTTAGAGATACCCCCCAGACATCTCCCCTCCCCCCCCCGCCTCGCTCCGCTAAGCGGGGCAGGCTGGCGGGAGGGGATGAAGGGGAGGGGGGACTAAATTTAATCACCCCCACCCTCACCCTCCCCAAGTGGGACGGGCATCTTGCCCGTTATGACAGGCTGGAAGCCTGTTCCACCAAGGGGGAGGGAATTAAACTGGGGGAATTTCAAATATTTTTGTTTAGATTTTTGAGACAGGAGGTTGGGAACGAATGTCGATGGAGATCGAGGTTAAACTCTTCGCTACATTGCGAGATTATCTTCCGAAGGGCAGCGGCCGTTTTTCATGCCGGATGGAAATCGATGGACAGACGCGGGTTCAGGAAATCCTGACAAAGCTCAACATCCCTGAAGAGTTCCCCAAGATTATTCTCATCAACGGTGTCCACGGAAAGAAGGAGCAGGTCTTAAAAGAAGGAGATGTCCTGAGCATTTTTCCTCCTGTCGCAGGAGGCTAATCAAAATTACGAAATTCCAAGAACCAATAACCAATCAATCACCAAAGAAGCTCCAATTTCCAATAACCCAAAAAATTTACCCAGTTCTGTCATTCCCGTGAAAACGGGAATCCAGGCTTATCCATACAAAAATAAGGAACAACGATAAACTGGATTCCTGCTGGAGTTTATCCCGTACTTGATACGGGGCAGGAATGACCATAAGAGAACGGGTTATGCTTTTGTTATTGGGATTTGGAATTTGATGATTGGAATTTAATTTACAGAATTGAGTCTACTTTTTTTCTCTTTTAATTCTTCAATCTTTTTCTTCAGCCTCTCCATCTGATCAGGTTTTGGATTCAAGGTCAGGGCCTTCTCGTAAAGCTCCCTCGCTTTATCCATCCGGTTCAGTTTGGAATAACCATCCGCCAGATGTTCCGTGATGACGGGATCATTCGGGGTCAACTGGTTTGCCTTCTCAAGTTCAGTCACCGCCCGCACATAGTCCCCGAGTTTGAAATAGGCCCAGCCCAGGCTGTCGGTGATATAGCCCATGTTGGGTTTTAATGCCATCGCCTTCTGAATCAGCCGGAGAGCCTCTTCGAGGTGGATATCTTTTTCTGCGTAGGAGTAACCCAGATAGTTAAGGGTATCGGCGTGATTGGGATCGAGCCGCAAGACCTCCTTCATCTCGGAAACCATCTTCTCAAAGTCTCCCATTTTATCATAGAGGGCGCCGAGCTGATAAAGGAGATCGACATTCTCCCTGTTTTGTGCCAGGCCTTTCTGGAGGGTTTCGAGGGCTTTCGGCAACTGCTCCCCCTGTTCGAAGAGGGCCGCAAGAATGAGATAGAGGTCCACCTCCTTCGGTTTGGCTTGGATCGATTCCTCCATGAGCCGGAAGGCGTCTTCGGTTCTGTTCTGTTTCTTGAAAATCAGGACGATGCTTCTCCGGGAGTCGGCAAAGAGATTCGATTCAACGGGGATCTTTTTAAATTCTGAAATGGCCAGATCGAGCGCCCCTTTCTCCACATAGGCGGCTCCCAGGTAATACCTTACCCGGTCGTCTCCTGGACTGGCGCCAAGGACAAAGTTGAATTCGAGGATGGCCTGGTCCAGTTTCCCCTGTTCGAGATAGATGAGGCCGATCTTTGTCCGGATGGTGAGATCACCGGAGCCTGATTTCTGGAGCTCCTGAAACTGTGTCAACGCCTCATCCAGTTTTTTCTCTTTGATATAGGTCTGTCCCAGCCGGTCTCTCGCCTGTTTGTGGTCCGGATAGAGAGTAAGAATCTTTTGATAAACCTCTGCGGCCTTCCGGGTCTCGTTCCGGATCTCATAGACGATCCCCAGATCCATGAGGACAAAGGCCTGATTCGGTTCGATGGCCAGGGCCTTCAAAAAATACTCCTCTGCCTTGTCATAAGATTTTGTCTCGGCGTAGATCCTCCCGAGGGAATAGAGACCCATGGCGGAGTTGGGTTCGATTTTGAGAAACTGCTGCAGCAGATGGATCGCCTTCTCATACTCCCGGCCCTCTGCATAGAGGGAGCTGAGGTAGAGATAGCTTTCACGATGCTGGGGCGAAATCTCAATGGTCTTCTTATAGGAGTCGATGGCGAGTTGGTTCCTTTTCAGGGAGGAATATATCCCGCCGAGCAGGAGGTGGGCGGTCAGGTGAAGGGGGTCCACACGAATAGCCGCCTGACACTCCTCAATGGCCTCGTTCATCAGTCCCTTATAGATATAGAGGGAGGCCAGCTCCACGCGGAGTGAAGGCTCTTTTTCATCGTGGGCGATCGCCTCTCTGAGCTCTTCGATGGCTTCATCGAGTTTCCCCTCTCTCAGTTTAAGCTGGGAGAGGAGGAAGTGATAATAGGCGCGGGGTTTTGGGGGAGGCGCCTTTTTCTGAAGGGATTCTTTAACCGGTGGAGAAGGGGCTGCCTGGGATGTTGATGGATCAGCCTTCTGGGCGCTTGCGCACGAAGTGAGAAAGATGATGGAGAATAGGACGGACAGCGACCTGCCGATAAGAAGTCTCATAACCATTTCATAACACTGTTTCTCAGTGTAGTCAACGAAAGCACGGCCGGGTCGGAAGGTTGTGATTCCGATTTAAGGGGAGTCCCCGGAGGGGGCCTTCTTTTCGAACCGGTAGAGCGTTCTGGGATTGACCTTCAGAATTTCAGCGGCCGTTTTTTTATTCCCATCGGTCTCCTTCAATATCTGGGTGATATATTCGGCCTTGATATCATCGAGGGATTTACGGTCCTTTGCCCCTCTTCTGATCAGGAAGGAAAATCCTTCCGTCAAATCCATGGGAAGATCCTGAGGGGTTAAAAATTCCCCCTCCGCCATGATGACCGCCCTTTCGATGGCGTTCTCCAGTTCCCTCACATTTCCCGGCCAGTGATATTCCAGAAGGAGATTCATCGCCTCTTTTGAGATGCCTTTGATCTCTTTTTTTGCCTCCTTCGAATAGAGATCGAGGAAGTGGTAGGCCAGGAGAGGAATATCTTCCTTTCTCTCCTTCAGGTCCGGGAGGAAGATGGGAAAGACATGGAGCCGGTAGAAGAGGTCTTCACGGAATTTCCCATTCTTCATATTGGTTTCGAGATCTTCGTTCGTCGCCGCAATCACCCGGACATCGATCTTCGTTCTCTCGGTGCTCCCTATTTTCATGATCTCCTTTTCCTGAAGGACTCTGAGAAGTTTTACCTGAACGGATGGGAGGACCGTGGAGATTTCATCGAGGAAGAGGGTTCCGCCGTTGGCCTCTTCAAACAACCCTTTCTTGGTCTGAACCGCTCCGGTGAAGGCGCCCTTGGTATGGCCAAAGAGTTCACTCTCCACCAGCGTCTCGGGGATGGCGCTGCAATTGAAAGGGATGAAGGGCTGATCCGCCCTCGGGCTGTTATAGTGGATGGCCTTGGCAACGAGTTCTTTGCCCGTCCCGCTTCCACCGTAGATGATCACGGTGCTGCTGCTCGGAGCCACCTTTTCAATCATGGAAAAGACTCCCTGCATCTTCCGGCTCTTTCCGATGATGTTTGCAAACTCGAACCTTTTCCGCACCTCCATCCTCAGAAGTCGGTTCTCCTGGAGGAGGAGACTTTCCTGATGGACCCTGGAGATATGGAGGAGGAGGTCCTTGAGGTCAATGGGCTTGGTGATGTAGTCGTTGGCTCCGATCTTCATTGCTTCCACAGCGGTGTCGATCGAACCATGGGCGGTCATCATGATAACCGGCACCTCCGGCCTCGTTCCCTTGATGATCTTGAGAAGCTCCATGCCGTCCATCTCTGGCATCATCAGGTCGGTTAAGACCAGGTCGAAGATCTCGCTTTCGATCTTTTCGATCGCCTCTTTTCCGTTCTGGGCGACCTCGACCGAGAATCCGCCCATCTGGGACAGGCCCCTCTGGAGGATATCCCGGAGAGGGGCTTCATCATCTACCACCAGAATCTTCTTTGGTTCCATATGCCGGCTCCCGTAGAATGTATTTACCAAAAAACCTCTACAAAATCAAATATAATAAACACAAGATGGTTATGGGTTGACCCATTCGGCGGCTCCAAGCCCCAGCATTTATGCTGGGGAGTCGAAGGGAGTCGAAGGGTTGACTGTTTGGTAATTTCTTATAAAATAGATCTAACGCAGAGGAGTGAGGAGGGGCGATCCATGGAAGAGCGGATATTGATCGTTGATGATGAGGAGGTCATCTGCACGGTCTTAGCCAAGAGGCTTGGAAAGGAAGGGTATTCCTGCACCACGGCCAATAACGGGAAGGAAGCCCTCAACCATTTTTATAAAAATTCTTTCTCCCTTATCATCTCCGATATCAAAATGCCCGAGATGAACGGGATTGAGCTTTTACAGAGGGTGAAGGCCATCGACCCCAAGATGAAGATGATCATGGTCACCGCCTACCCGGAGATCGATCTGGCCGTGAATGCCATGAGGCTCGGGGCTTACGATTTCATCATCAAGCCGGCCGATCTTGACCTGATCGTCATGAGCGTGAAGAAAGCCCTCGAGAGCAAGCGGCTCGAAGAGGAAATCGAGGCCTATCACAATCATATGGAAGAACTGGTGGAAGAGCGGACCGCCAGGCTCCAGCAGGCTTATCGATTTCTGAAAAAGAGCCACCTGGATTCGGTCAAGGTTCTGGCTGAGGCGATCGATGCGAAAGACCCTTATACCCGGGGCCATTCCGACCGGGTGAAACGGATGAGCCTGGGGATCGCCAAACAGATGGGTTTCTTGGAGGAGAGGCTGGAGAACCTGGAATATGGAGCGCTTCTTCACGATATTGGGAAGATCGGCATCAAGGATGAGGTTCTCCGGAAGCAGGGGCCACTGAATTCAGAGGAGTATCAGGATATTCGCGAACATCCGGTGATCGGGGTAAAGATCGTAGAAGGAGTCGAATTTTTTAAGGATAAGATTCCAATGATCCGTCACCACCATGAACATTATGATGGCAGTGGTTATCCCGATGGGCTGGCAGGCGAGGCCATTCCCTTAGAGGCCCGGATCATTAGCCTTCCCGATGCGTTTGATGCCATGACGAGTGCAAGGCCTCATCGAGGGATCATGCCCCTTCAGGATGTCCTTGCGGAACTGAAGAAGTGCAGTGGGAAACAGTTCGACCCAAAGGTGCTGGAGATCTTTCTGCGGGAGAAGATTTATAAGCTTTAAAAATTGTCCATGGGTAAAAGGTAAGGAGGCCCGTATCGTTTAGGGGAATGGGTTACGGAAAAAACCGGATGATAAACCTTAACCTTTTAACGAAACGGGCATCGTAACCTTAACCGTTTAAGTAACAACGAGTATTTCGAGATGCCAGCCAATCTCACTCCCCAGTACTTAGAGGCAGAGGCCAGATTCAAACAGGCCAAATCCGTTCCCGAAAAGATCAAGGCCCTTGAGGTGATGATGGCAATCATCCCGAAGCACAAGGGGACGGAGAGGCTCAGGGGACAACTGAAGTCCCGGATGGCCAAGTTGAAAGAGGAGCTTCAAAAGAGACCTGCGGTTAGCCGGGCAGAGCAGGCCTATAATGTCAAAAAAGAAGGTGCGGCCCAGGTGGTGCTTCTGGGCCTTCCCAATTCGGGAAAGTCGAACCTCTTCACCCACCTCACCCATGCTCCTTCCGAGGTCGCGGATTACCCTTTCACCACACAGAAACCCATCCCGGGGATGATGAGGTTTGAAAACCTCCAGATTCAACTGGTGGATACGCCGCCCATCCAGATGGACCGGATCGAGCCCGGATTTCCCAATCTCATAAGGAATGCCAATGCCATTCTTATCGTACTGGACCTGACGGATGATCCCGTCTTCCAGATGGAGATCCTTCTCGAAGAGTTGAACCGGATGAAGATAGGGATAGGAGATGGAGATACGGCCCATCCCCTTGAGGAAGGATGGGTCTTTAAAAAAGCGTTTCTCCTCGGGAATAAGGCTGATCTCAGGAATGCGACAGAAGGGCTCCGGGCGATAGAGAGCCGTTTCAAGGGAAAATTTATGGTCCTACCGGTCTCTGCAAAGGAGGAGATGAATTTCGAGGAGGTGAAGAGAGAGACCTACCGCCGCCTGGGTATCCTCCGGGTCTACACCAAAATCCCGGGAAAAGAGCCTGACCTGACAGAGCCGGTGATTCTCAGAAAGGGAAGCACGATCGATGATGTGGCTCTTTCGGTTCATAAGGATTTTGCCGCAAAACTGAGGTATGCCCGGATCTGGGGGTCGGGGAAATTTGACGGCCAGATGGTGAAGCGCGACTATCGGGTGAGCGAAGGCGATGTGATTGAGTTGCATATTTGATGCTTCGCGGAATATTGGAATAATGGAACATTGGAATAATGGGCCTAAAAGAGGTTAAGATTTGTTACTATGATTCCAGTATTCCGACATTCCATCATTTCAGGGTTAATAAACAGATGGCATTATTAGCACGAAGGCTCTTTTTAAGATATCTTTTGGGACTCCCCCTGCTTTCCCTCATTCCACTTCATATTCGAGAGACAAGTGCAAATCCCTTGGTTCTGCCCAAAAGCAGTCTTCGAGGATCGATTACTGAATTCTTTAAAGGGGAAGAACTCTCTTACGAAATCGGGTTCTGGCTTTTTAAAAGGGCGGCCCTGGGGAAATTGAGCTTTAAAGAGACGGAGAAGAAAGGCCGTTACATGGCCATCCTGCAGACGGAGACATTGGGGGTTCTTGGATTCATCGCTCGTTACCGGGTGGACACTTACCGTTCCGTGATGGAAGAGTTGGATGGCGGAAGGCGTCTCCGGGCGCTTTCATTTGAAGAGGATGTCAAGGTAGGGGAAAAACTGAGAAAGAGGACCCATCTTTTTGATTATCAGAGGATGAGATGGGTTAAGATGAAGCAGAAAAAGGACGGAACCCTCGTCAAGACGGAAGAGGAGATCCCTTCCGGAAAAACCTACGACGATTTCCTGACCGCCTCTTACAATTTCCGTTACGGCGTTTACGGGGAGATCGAGAGGGGAAAGAGGTACTCCGTCCCCACCTTTCCGAAAAAGGGTCCTTCAAGTTATGAGGTAAGGGTGGCGACAAAAGAGGAGGAGGAGAAGAGGAAAAAATCGGAGAAACTTAAAGACGAAAAAGATTACTTTATCAAACTCTTCCTCGATCCAGAGGTCACCCATTCGAAAGAGGGTCTGATCGAAGGGTGGCTATCCAAAGATCTCTACCCCATCGAAGGAACGATCAAGGATGTCATCCTCTTCGGGGATGTCACAGGAAGGCTGATTAATAAAGTTCGGAGTTAATGCAATTTCGGATTTCGGATTTAATTCCGCATTCCGCAATCCACAATCTGCAATGGGAAATGGATACTCAATCTCGATATTTCAGGCTTCATCGGAGGGATATTGCCTTTTTCAAGTTCATCATCGAATCGCATGAGGGAATGGCTGTGGTGAGAACGAAAGACCCTCGTGAGGCGATCGTGGAGTTGATGGTGGCGCCGGGCTGGGAGGAGGATGTGGAGGAGATATTGGAAGGACTCCGGAAGGAGATATGGATTGAATCCTTACCCGTATATCCTTAGCCGTTTGTTTTTGTGTAAGCACCAAATTCCAAGCACCAAATCACAAATAAATTCCAATGTTCAAAATTCCAAACCATTTGATTTCAGTTTGGAACATTCGGTCATTGTCATTTTGAATTTATTTGTGATTTGGAATTTGTGATTTAGAGGTGAAACTAAGAGGAATAGAATGAAAATAGATCTTCCCTTTCAAAAAATATTAAACGAGGCCCTGAAAGAAGGTGGGGAATTTGCGGATCTCTTCTTCGAGCAGACCTATGCGGTTGCCATCGTCTGTGAAGAGAACCGCATCGAAAAGATGATCTCAGGCCAGGACATCGGAGTGGGCCTTCGAGTCCTCTTCGACGGAAGAACCTTTTACAGTTTTACCAACCGGCTGGAAGAAGAGGACCTCCTCCGACTGGCCAGAGTGGTCAGCCGTGCGGTAAAAGAAGACTGTGGGGAAAGGGCCTTTAACCTCCTCCATCAGAAAGGAGCCGCTCCTTTAGCCCCTTCGATTGATTCTCCTCGCTCGCCGATTGAGAAACATCCCCGGGGGATTTCAATCAGAGAGAAGGTCTCGATGGTGAATCGGGCCAATGAGCTCGCACGGAAGCTCGATCCCCATGTCCGTCAGGTAAAGATCCTCTATCGGGATGTGAGCCAGTCTCTCTCCATTGCCAATTCGGAAGGTTTATGGGTCGAAGGGGAGAGGGTGGGGACGGTCTTTTCCGTTCAGGTTGTTGCCTCTCAGGAGGATATGATCCAGACCGGATACGAACCGATCGGGGGAACAATGGGCTTTGAGCTATTCGACCTCTGCCCTCCGGAGAGGGTGGCTGAGGTGGCGGCAAAGAGATCGCTTCTCATGCTCTCGGCAAGGAAGGCTCCCATGGGGAGAATGGCGGTTGTCCTGTCGAGCGATGCAGGTGGGACGATGATCCATGAAGCCATTGGACATGGACTGGAGGCCGACCTGGCTCAACAGGGCCTCTCCGTCTATTCGGGAAAGATCGGAGAGAAGGTGGCCTCTCCTCTAATTACGGTCGTGGACGATCCCACCCTTCCGAAAAAAAGGGGCGCCTATGCCTTTGATGATGAAGGGATCGTCTCGCAAAGGACCGTTTTAGTGGAGAAAGGGGTTTTAAAAGGGTATCTCTATGATCGCCTCAGCGCCTTCAGAGACGGTCTTTCATCAACCGGAAACGGAAGGAGAGAGTCCTACCAGTTGAAGCCCATTCCCAGGATGAGTAACACGCTCATCCTTCCGGGAAAGACGAAGCCTGAGGAGATCATCCGCTCCGTTGAGAAGGGTCTATTCGTGAAGAAGATGGGCGGCGGGCAGGTCAATACGGTCAATGGCGATTTTGTCTTTGAAGTCAGCGAGGGATACCTGATCGAAAAAGGGAGCATCGGAGAAGCTGTCCGGGGAGCCATTCTCATCGGCAACGGGCCTCAGGTGTTGAAGGAGATCGACATGGTGGGCGATGATTTAGGTTTCGGAATCGGGACCTGCGGAAAGGACGGTCAGGGCGTCCCGGTTGCGGATGCACAGCCTACACTGAGGATTCCGGAGATTGTCGTGGGGGGGCAGGGAAGGGCCTGTTGAATAGGGAGATAGGGGGAGACGGAGATAGGGAGATAAGGAGTTGAGGAGATAGGATGATCAAGTGTAGAAGTTGATGCTTCACCTGACAGACAATGTCAAATATAGTATTAAGTCCTTCCGGGAAGTTTCAGTTGACCGATTCTCATTAAATATGTATATTCCAATCAACAATCCACAGGATGGAAAGTCCCAAGGAGGGTAAAAGAGTTCTTATCGCTGAAGTGCATCCTGGTGTCTGAAGGAAATGTTCGTGAAATATAGGCGGAGTCAAGGATAAACGGGCTGTTGCTCAAATAGATTTCATGCTTCGATCCCGCGTTTCGCGGGACATGAGCGGAAAACTTAAA
>DYHU01000527.1 GCA_020724025.1 Syntrophorhabdus sp.
ATTAAAGACGGCCAAAGATTCCTGAAGGTTTCAAAAAGGGTGACCTCCAAGAAACCGGTCCTCATCTTAAAATCGGGCAGAACAGAACAAGGGGCTCGTATCTCTGCCTCTCACACCGGCTCCCTTGCCCTGGATGATCGGGTCTTTGATGCGGCTTGCAAACAGTCCGGAATCATCCGGCTGGAAAGTTTCCGGGAGTTATTTGAATTGCCCAAAATTTTTGCCTATCAACCCCTGCTAAAAGGGAATCGACTGGGGATCATCACCTTCACCGGCTGGGTGGGGGTTCTGGCCATTGATGAAGGAGCGAAATACGGCCTAACGGTTCCCCCGTTGTCTTCCGGAACGAGGAAAAATTAAATGCCATCTTCCCGGGTCTGGGAAAGAGAATCGTCGACATCGGGCCTCCGATGGCCGTGGTCAAAGATTATATGTCCATCTATTCTGAAATTCTGAAGACCGTGACCATCGATCCTCACATCGACTCAATCTTCAATGTCATCTGGACAGGCCCTTCCGGCGAGCTCATGGAGAAATATCTAAAAATCTACAGGGAATTGCGAGGGAATCGAAAACCGATCGCCTCATGGGTCTATGGGCCGAGAGTGCCCTATATCAATGAAATGACCTATCAACTGGAGGATCTGGGTTTCCCCGTATTCCCGGATATTGAGATGGCCATTAAAGCGCTGGGGATGGCGAGCCAATATGCGAAGACGAAGGGAGGAGATCGATGAAGAAGTCCGCGACGATCGTGCAATTGAGAAAAGAGGGAAGACTGATACTGACTGAATTTGAATCCAAAATGTTCCTTAAACAGGCGAGGATCCCCGTTATCGAGACGAGACTGGCCAGAACCCCGAAGGAGGCCGTCCTGTACAGCCAGAAGATGGGTTTCCCCGTGGCATTAAAGATCGCATCTCCGGATATCGTTCACAAGAGTGATTCGGGCGGCGTGAGGCTCTCCCTGAAGAATGCCTCCGAGGTCAGGGCCGCTTACAGGGAGATCATGGATGGGGTCCAAGAGAAAAATCCTTCGGCATCGATCCAGGGAGTATCCGTGCAAAAGATGGCGAAGCCGGGGACAGAGGTGATTGTGGGCACAAGTAAAGATCCCCAATTCGGGCCGGTCATCATGTTTGGCCTGGGTGGAATTTTTGTGGAGGTCCTCAAAGATGTCTCTTTCAGGATTATCCCGTTAGGGCAACAAGATGCCCTGGAGATGATCGAGGATATAAAAGGATATCCGTTGCTGCAGGGTTACCGGGGAAAGGAATCAGTTGATATTCCGGCTTTAACAGAGATCATTCTGAAAATATCCAGAGTAATGGAGGAGCATCCAGAGATCAAGGAACTCGAACTCAACCCCATCATGGCTTACAAAAAAGGCGCTCTCGCTGTGGATGCGAGGATCATTCTGGAAGAGAAAACCTCTTTATAATAATTTCCTGAATTCACCTGAGATGGGAGCCCGCTTGCCCGTCTTCGAATCATAGAAGAAGATGATTTGATATCCCTGGGCAATGAGCTGACCGGTCGTTTTATTGCTGAACCGGTAATCCAACTTCGCATATCCCTTCTCCACATGATGGTCTCCTACCGTCACGCGGACTTCGATCCGGTCGTTGAGATAGGCCGGACTCATAAATCGCACATAGGTCTCGCCCACCAGGAACCAGGGAGAGGGGGCTTCGCTCATATCCAGATGATCGACCATCATCCGCTCCCTTGCCGTACAGGCCCACTCGATGTAACTTCCGTCGTAAGCGATCCCTGAGGTCGTTGTATCGATCGGGGTCACGACATGCTCATAAACATACTCAA
>DYHU01000528.1 GCA_020724025.1 Syntrophorhabdus sp.
TTAAAAAGAGCATTGATGACCCATCCATCAGAAAAGAGATCTCCGACCTTATTAGTCTCTTATTAATAGGATTGTTGCCAAAATGATCATAAACTTAAGTCCTAACTACCGCGGTTTCCATGAGAGAAGGGATGATGAACATGGTTCTGAGCTTCAGGGCGGTGTTAACGACTTTCTGTCCAAGGTGGGTCAGGTAGTATTTATAAGTTCCTCGGACTTTTTTAATCAGGCCATGCATTTTGAGACGCTTGAACATTCTGGAGACTTGGGTGCCAGATTTTTCGGGCAAGATGGTGCGAAGGGAACGATTCTGGAATCCCCGGATGTTAAATTCTCCGCGAACGATACCTTCGAACAACTTCAAATCTTGACCGTGAAAGAGATTAAACCCACGATAGGTCCGCTGGCCATCCGATGCAGGCTCGGAGATTTTTTCAAGGTTCTTGATCCCCGCGGTAGGATCTTCGATGACGGAGATGAACTCCAGGTAACGCCGGTTCGCCGCTTCCATCAATTCCCGAAGAACAGGAAGGCTGTAAATGGATTTCTTCAACGAGGCATCTTTCATCTCCCAAGTGCCATCCCGATGTTCCACCTTTCGGTGGTGTTTAAAAAAACTGACGTCGTTAACCGTTGTCTCAATGCGCAGAATGATTCCCAGCTTGTCATACATCTTAATCGAAACCGGACCCATATGATGTTTGATTCGAGTTCCTTCGATTCGGGTGTGGAAATGATTGCCAATCTCTCCCTGATAGCTTCCGTGAAGCTTTCGTCCCAGAAAGGTCGCGACTTGCTGGGGCTTAACAGCGTGGATGGCCGTACGGGTGATCGTTTCATAGAGGGGACGCAGATCGCTTTGGTACTTGAAAACCACATCCGTCGCAAACTCGACTTGCATCAGTGTCCAATGATAACCCGAAGGGAAATGCCGGATTATCGGACAAAACGTTTTTGCCACGCGATCCAGTCGCCGGTGCAGGAGTCTGACCTGAAGATCATCGGCCAATTGCTGGGCCTTGGCGAAATCCTCCGTCTCGATGAAGGCATTGTCCAAAAGACGGAAGGAGAAACCCTTCCTGTGGAGAAGACCGGCCAGGTGATGGTGCCCGTTAAAATAGAACTGGAGCCGGAAGGGAGCCCAGGTCGGCACCCGCAGATAACACAGTCCCAAATCTTCAAGGATGAAGTAGAAATAGTAGTGGACGCATTTGGATTCCGTGCCTCGGAGAAAGGTCTTGCCCGTCTTCTTGTCATGCCAGGGCTTGAAAGAAGGACAGGGCTCCAGGGCGGAGAAGATATGGACCAACCCAGGATGATCTCCACGCTTGGCGACAATCTGCTTCAGACGTTTTTCCTTCCGGAAATCCTTCTTTCGGATAAATTCGATCTCCAAACCATTCTTCTGGGCCAACTCCTCCGCATGGAGACGGATTTCGTCCCGCAAGGGTTCGACAAATTGGGTATAATCGAAAATGCGAATGCCCTTGGATCTCAAATGGCTACTCATGGCATCGGCATAGCAGATATCGGGAAGCGTCCCGGTGATGACTATCCGATCAAAACACGAAAGGACGCCTCGAATTTTACTGGAATATCTTTCTGTCAACGCAACCATGACTCTAACCTCTTCAGAGATTCAAAGAAGAATAGCCTATGCTTATAGACGAACAGCATGAAAAAGTAAACCCCTATCTTGTTCCGAGGCGTTCAATAACACCCGCATCATTGGCCGTTCCTCTTTTCGGGAGAGGCTGAGGATGCGGGGAAAGCTCTATCCCCAGCGGGGTCTGGATCGGTAGGTCGATCAACCTA